>NZ_JBVHMR010000011.1:0-274741 GCF_055558375.1 Streptomyces sp. NPDC025793
GCGCTTGAGGCCGTCGTAGCTGCCCGGGATGCCCTTGGCCTTCATGATGCCGAGGGCCTGCTTGATCCAGCCGTCGAGGTTGCCGCTGGTGCCGGCGGTGTGGTTGCTGGAAGTGGTCTTGGCCACCCGGGCGGGTGCCTGCGTCATGTCGGCGGCGTGCGCGTTGGCGGGCATCAGGGTGACGGCGGCGGCCGCGATGCCGGTGGCGGTGATGCCGGTGAGGGTGAGGGTGCGCAGGCGGGTGGTGAGGGCGGTGTTGATGGCCATGTGGAAGGAACTCTCCAGTGGGGGTCGTCGTCGGAGGGGCGGGGCCCCGCGCTGTGGGCCGGAGCGGGCGGGTGCGGTGTCTCTTCGCCCGGTCCGTTTCGTGGCTTCCAGCAACGACAGCAATGGTTAGCGGGGCGTGGGCCGGAGCGCAATGATGTGACGTACTACCCCACTTCGAAGATATGTCCGGTATTTATGGTTTTGCGGGCTTTATGCGCTGTTCGGGCGAGTGTGGTGCTACGAGGCGCGATAGGACGTGATCTGCGTCCTATGGGTGCCGTCACAGGCGAAGGCCCTGCCGGAGCCCTGCCGGGCCCTTTCGAGCCCACGCCCGGGGCTCGGCCGGCTCCTAGGGAAATACAGGGTTTCGGGGAGGTGCGGCGGCAGGGCCCTCGACCGCGAGGCGGCCCGTGCCGCATGGCGGTCCGGCGCACAGGCCCCGACGGCCGGCCCGGGCTCCGCGATGGGCTCGGACTCCGCCCGCGTCGTCACCGCCGTCGGCGGCGCCGAACTGACGGCCGTCGGCTCCACCGCACTGGCGGTGGCGGCGGCGCGCGCCGCCGAGAGCGGCCGTCCCGACCGGCTGTTCCAGGACCCGGTCGCGGTCCAGGTCGCCGTGGCCGCGGGCGGCGCACTCGCGGCGTGGTCCGGCCCGCGCGGCGAACTGCTGCGCCAGGCCATGGGGGACTACTTCGCCCTGCGCACGCGCTACTTCGACGACTGGCTCCGCGAGGCGGTCGCCGCCCGCTGCCGTCAGGTCGTCGTCCTCGCGGCCGGTCTGGACGCCAGGGCGTTCCGCCTGGACTGGCCGGCACCCGTGCGGGTCTTCGAGATCGACCGGGCCGACGTCCTCACCTTCAAGGACAAGATCATCACCGGCCGGGTCCCGCTCTGCGGCAGCGAGCGCATCCCGGTCACCTGCGACCTGCGCGACGACTGGCCCGGCGCCCTGCGGGAGCACGGCTTCGACCCCGAGCTGCCGACCGCCTGGCTGGTCGAGGGCATCATGGTCTACCTCACCGAGGAGGAGGGCGACGGCCTTCTCGCGCGGCTCGGCGCCCTCAGCGCCCCCGCCAGCCGCATAGCGGTCGAGTACGGCAGCCGGGCGATGTTCCACACCGACAACACCCGCACGGCGCTCGACGCCACCACCGGGACCGACACCCTGCACACGCTCGCCGCGCTGTGGCGCAACGAGAGCACCGCGGACCCCCTCGCCCGGCTGGCCGCGCACGGCTGGACCGCCACCACGCGCGAATTGGCCGACCTCGCGGCGGAACACGGCGGGCCCACGCCTGCCGCGTTCGACCCGCGACAGCCCGGCACCGCCCGCATCACGCTGCTCAGCGGCCGCCGGCACACCTCACCCGACCCGAGCTGACGAACGGCCCTGGACGGGGCGCCACCGGCCGGTGGCGCCCCGTCCAGGGCCGTTCGCAGAAGTGCGCCTGCGGCACGGGTGCGCGCCCTCCGGTGACTATTTGGGCAGGCCAGGGAACAGGTTCGTGAACGGTTCCGCGGTCACCGCGATGCCCCGGCTGTAGGGGGCGTCGAAGTCCCAGATGAGGAACAGCATGAAGGCGATGGTCGCGGAGAACAGCCCGGCCAGCGCCAGTTCGCGCACGGTGCGCCGGATCTGGAGCGCGAACACGATGCCGACGGTGACCAGCCCGCCGACGAGCAGCCCCCACCACACCACCGGCGGCATGGTCGCCCCGGTGGAGTCGGAGCGGGCGTTGCGGGCCTGGTCGGCCGCGGTCATCTGGTCCAGCAGCGGCTGGTAGGCCTGCGCCTCGAAGTCGTTCCTCGGCTTGTAGTCGGTGACGTCCTGGCGCACTTTCTGGAGCAGCGCGGAACCGCGGTCGGTGACGCGCTCGTCGTCCGCCATCGTCTTCCACTCGTGGTCGACGACGTAGGAGACGTAGGCGTCGACGTCGCTGCGGATCCGGTCGCGCACGTCCGGCGGATAGACCCGGACCCGCTCCGAGATCTCGTGCAGCGCCTGGGCCTCGTTCTGCACGTAGTCACCGGCGGAACTGCGGGCCTCCCACACGCCCGCGATGGCGAGGCCCAGGACGATGGCGTACACGACGCCGATCCACATCGTCATGTACTCGATGACGTCCGGGGTCTCGCTGGGGTCCTCGTCCTCGGGAGCCCGCCTGTTGCGCACGAAGGTGACGAGCACCACCACGGCACAGGCGCCCAGCATCGCGAGGACGAGAACAAGCCAATCCGGCAACGGATACCTCCAAGGGTGAGCGGGCCGGCCCGTCAGCGCGGGCGCAGGGCCGCGACGGCGACGATCGCGGGGACGGTGATGAGCAGGACGTAGGTGACCGGCGAGGTGGTGCTCGGCGCCGGGTGGCGAACGGGGTGGGGGTGGTACACGGGATAGCGCACCGGGGCCACCGAGGGCCGGGGCGCCGACTTCGGCACAGGCGGCGGCGTGGGCGTGGGCTTCGGCACCGGCCGGGGAGCCGGGGGAGCCGGGGGCGGCGGCGCGGGCCGGGCCGGGGGCCGCGGCCTCGGGGCGGGTTTCGGGGAGTGCCGCGGCGTCGGATGCGGACGCGGCGCCGGCTTCGGCGGTGGCGGCGGTGGCGGCTTCGGGATCGGGGTCGGGGTGGGCTTCGGCGGGCACGGGGGCGGGGGCGGTGTGGGGCAGGGCGGGTCGGGCCAGTGGGAGCCGTCACCGGCCCACGCCACCGCCACCGTGCCGTCCGGTCCCGTGGAGGCGTACGCGCAGGCGTCGGCCGACGCGCTGCCGGCCGGCCAGCCCACCAGGGTCCAGCCCAGCGTCAACACGGCCAACACCCTTACGGCGGGCGCGCATCGGGTCACTTCGGGTCCATGCACGACGACGATCATGAGGGGCGAAATCCGGAAGTACGCCGTACTGCCGCGGGATTGATCCGAAGGAGGGACATCTCCTGATCAATGGTTTGACGTGCCGAAGCGCACGGTTGGCGTGAAACATGCGCCGGCGCGCGCCAGTGGCGCACAGGAGCCGGAAAGAAATTCCCGGCACCGTTGAACACTTTCGACCCTCCGGTGCGTACCCATGGCCGTGCGGCGGCGCGTCAGGGCGCTGCAACATCCAGGCGAAAATGGGGAGTTGAAGATGAAGACCTCCTGGCGGACCGTCTCACTGGCGGCGACAGCCGTCTCGGTGCTGGCGTTGACGACGGCGTGCGGTCAGGACAACAGCACCACCCCGGCCTCCGCGGCCCAGAACGTCGGCGCCACCGCGCCCGCGGGCAGCCCGACCACCGGCGCCGGTGTCGGCACGGGGGCCGCAAACGGCTACGGCGCCGACGGCAACCAGAGCTCCGCCTCCCCGACCCCGGCCGCCCCGGCGGGCAAGCTCACCGTGGCCGCCAACCCCGACCTCGGCAACGTGCTGACCGACGGCTCCGGCCTCACTCTCTACCGGTTCGACAAGGACACGGCCAACCCGCCCAAGTCGAACTGCGCCGGTGACTGCGCCTCCACCTGGCCGCCGGTGCCCGCCGGCGACGCCAGCGCCGGGGCCGGCGTCGACAAGGCACTGCTCGGCTCGGTCACCCGCGCCGACGGCACCAAGCAGCTCACCATCGGCGGCTGGCCGGCGTACCGCTACGTGAAGGACGTCAACGGCGGTGACGTCAACGGCCAGGGCGTGGGCGGCAAGTGGTTCGCGCTGGCCCCCAACGGCAAGAAGGCCTCGCTGGCCGCCCTGCCGGGCCTGTCCGTGCGCAAGGATCCCAAGCTCGGCGACATCATCGTCGACAAGAACGGCAGGACCGTCTACCGCTTCCTGAAGGACAAGGCCTGGCCCAAGGTCATCTCGAACTGCACCGGTGCCTGCCTGGTGAAGTGGCCGGCCGTCGCCCCGGTCAAGGCCGACGACACGCAGGGCGTCAAGAAGAAGGGCCTGATGGGCTTCACCCGTCCCGACGGCACGCCGCAGATGACCGTCAACTGCTGGCCGATCTACACCTTCTCCGGGGACAAGGCCCCCGGTGACACCAACGGTCAGGGCGTGGGCGGCACTTGGTACGCCGTCTCGCCCGACGGCAAGCCGGTCGGCGCCCCGGGCAAGTAGATCACCTCCCCAGGGTCGATCATCCCGCCCGGCCCGGAGCGCCACCGTGGTCCGCCCCCTCCGCAACCGCACGGAGGGGGCGGACCGTTGTGCTGTGCGCGGGCGTTCCGGGCTCGAACAGCCGTGACCCGGCGGGGCCGTACGGGCACATGCCGCAGGCAGTGACCGGGAACGGATGGTCAATTTCCGGTTCGGGTCGCTCCTCGGGCGGGCGATCAGTAGCCTCAGCTCGAACACCGGATCGCCTACCCCTGTCGTCCACGCATTGGAGAGATACATGGAGCGTCCCGCCTGGGCCCCACGGAGCATCGACATCTCGGTGCCGAGCGTCTCGCGGATCTACGACTTCTACCTGGGCGGTTCGCACAACTTCGAGGTCGACCGGGACGCGGCGCGCAAGGCCATGGAGTTCATGCCGGGCCTGCCGAAGGTCATGCAGGCCAACCGGGCGTTCATGCGGCGGGCGGTGCGCTTCGCGGTCCAGGAGGGCCTCACCCAGTTCCTCGACATCGGCTCCGGCATCCCGACGTTCGGCAACGTCCACGAGGTGGCCCGGGTGGCCGCGCCGGGCGCGCGCGTGGTCTACGTCGACCACGACCCGGTCGCCGTCGCGCACAGCCAGGCGGTGCTCGCGGACGACGCGGACGCGGACGTGGTCGCGGCGGATCTGCTGAGGCCCCGGGAGATCCTCGCGAGCCCCCAGGTGGAGCGGCTGATCGACCTGAACCGGCCGGTTGCCCTTCTCCTCGTTGCCATACTGCACTTCGTGGAAGACGCGGACGACCCCTACGGTGCGGTGGCCGAGCTGCGCGAGGCGCTGGCCCCGGGCAGCATGCTGATCCTCACCCATGCCTCGTACGAGGGAATCCCGGTGCCGGCCGAGCGGGCCGAGGGCGCGGTGGACGTATACAAGGACATTCGCAACCCGCTGATCATGCGCTCGCGCGACGAGATCGCGCGGTTCTTCGAGGGGTACGACATGGTGGAACCCGGACTGGTGCAGATGCCGCACTGGCGCCCGGAAACGGCGCCGGAGGACGAGGATCCGTTCGCCTTCTCCGGATTCGCCGGCGTGGGGCGCACGGCGTGAGCGCGGAGCCGGACGGGCCGGAGGGCAGACTGCGCCGGTTCGCGACGATCTGGAGCCGGGCGGTCTACCCGGTGACCTCCACCTCGCTGACCCGCGCCGAGTTCGAGGAACAACTGCTTCCGCTCGCACGCCGGTTGAGCGGTCTTCTGCGGGCGCACAGCTTCGACGCCGACGGGGCGAAGGCCGTCGGCGCCGCCCTGGTGGACGCGCACTGCACCGACCCCGAGGCGCTCACCCGCACCCTGGACTGCGTCGACGCCTATCTGGTGCTGTACTGCGGCGAGGAGGGCCCCGAGGCCCCGCAGGACGCGCCCCGGCTGCGCTCCTCGCGGCTGCAGCACGCGATGGCCGCCGGGTACGCGCAGGCGCTGCGCGAGCGCACCCTCGCCGAGCAGGAGTCCATCGCTCAGGCCGCGTTGCGCGCCCAGGGCGTGGTCGCCCAGGCGCTGCACGCGAGCGAGGCCCGCTTCCGCGCGGTCTTCGAGGGCGCCGCTATAGGGATCGGCATCGCCGACCTCGATGGCCATGTCCTCCAGGTCAACGAGGCGCTGCTGCGCATGTTCGGGCTGTCCTCGCAGACCCTGCGCGGCCGCCGGGTGCAGGACTGGGTGCACCCCGAGGACGCCCCGCAGACCTGGAAGCTGTACGAGGAACTGGTGCGCGGCGAGCGCGAGCACTACCACATGGAGAAGGCGTTCAACCGCCCCGACGGCACGGTCCTGTGGACCAACCTGACGGTCTCCCTGCTGCGGGACGCCGACGGCGACCCGCAGTACCAGCTCGCCCTCATGGAGGACACCACCGAGCGCCGCCTGCTCAACCTCCGGCTGCGGTACGAGGCGACGCACGACGCGCTGACCGGCCTGCCCAACCGCACTCTGTTCTTCGAGCGGCTGGAGAAGGCGCTGGCGGCCGGCGAGGGCCAGCGCTTCGGCCTGTGCTACCTCGACCTGGACGGCTTCAAGACCATCAACGACAGCCTCGGGCACGCGGCCGGCGACCGGCTGCTGGTGGAGGTCGCCGACCGGCTCCAGTCCTGTGCGACCGCGCCCGGCGAGATGGTCGCCCGGCTCGGCGGCGACGAGTTCGTGGCCCTGACCACCGGCCCCGGCACCGAGCGCACGGTGGACGATCTCGCCGAGCGCATCATGACCGCCCTGATCACCCCGATCAGCATCGACGGCCGGGACCTGATGGTGCGCGGCAGCCTGGGCATCGTCGAGGGCCCGGCCGGCGAACGCACGGCGGCGGAGGTCCTGCGCAGCGCCGACATCACCATGTACCGGGCGAAGTCGGCGGGCGGCAACCGCTCCGAACTGGCCGACCCCGAGGCCGACGCCCGCGCCATCACCCGCCACGGCCTCACCACGGCCCTGCCCACGGCCCTGGAGCGCGGCGAGTTCTTCATCGAGTACCAGCCGCTGGTCCACCTCGGCGACGGCAGCGTGCGCGGCGCCGAGGCCCTGGTGCGCTGGCTGCACCCGCAGCACGGCGTGCTCGGCCCGGACCGCTTCATCCCGCTCGCCGAGCACACCGGCCTGATCGTGCCGCTCGGCCGCTGGGTGCTGGAGGAGTCCATCCGCCAGGCCCGCGCCTGGCGGGAACGCTACGGCGAGGAGACCGCCGCCGGCCCGCTGCGCATCAACGTCAACCTCTCGCCCTGCCAGCTCAGTCATCCGGGGCTGGTCCAGGACACGGTCGAGATCCTCGAACGGGCGGGCGTCGCCCCGGACGCGCTGTGCCTGGAGGTCACCGAGTCGGCCCTGATCGGCGCCGACGACGATCTCCTCAAACCCCTGCGCCGGCTGGCCGAGATGGGCGTCGACATCGCCCTGGACGACTTCGGCACCGGCTACTCCAACCTCGCCAACCTGCGCCGCCTGCCGGTGAACGTCCTCAAACTGGACCGCTCCTTCACCCAGGGCATGCAGCAGTTCCCCGCCGACCCGGTCGACCTCAAGATCGTGGAGGGCATCGTCACCCTCGCCCACAGTCTCGACCTCGCGGTCACCGTGGAGGGCGTCGAAACCGGCGCCCAGGCCGAGCAGCTGCGCGTCCTGGGCTGCGACACGGCCCAGGGCTGGTACTACGCCCGCCCGGGCCCGCCGGAGCGGCTGCACGACCTGGCGCTGGTGGACGCGACGGGCTGAGCCGCGGGCGGGAGCTACCGCTCCAGCAGCATCCGCTGCAACTCCCGTGCCGCACGCGGCGGTGCCACGTCACTGCGGTGCGCGAGCGCGATCGTGCGATGCAGTCCGGGGCGCGCCAGCGGGGTCACCCGTAGGCTGCGCCCCGACCTTGACGCCACCATGCGCGGCACCACCGCCGCGCCCAGCCCTGCCCGCACGAATCCCAACACCGCATCCATCTCGCCCCCTTCAACGGCGAACTCGGGCTCGAACCCCTCCGCGCGACATGCCGCGACCGTCAGTTCCCGCAGGTCGTACCCGTGCCGGAACATCACCAGGCGCTCGCCCTCCAGGTCGGCGATGCGCACCGTCCGCCCGCCCCCGCCGGGTGCCGGTGCCTCGGGTGAGGACACCACGACCAGCTCCTCCCGCAGCAGCTCCACCGTCGTCAGCGCGGGCGCCGGCGCCGGCAGCGGCAGCACGACCAGCGCGAGATCGAGGGCGCCGCGCGCCAGCTCCCGTACCAGGTCGTGCGAGCCGCTCTCCTCGACGAGCAGCCGGATGCCGGGATAGCGGTCGTGGAAGGCGCGCAGCACGTCCGGCAGCAGGCCCGTGCACAGGCTCGGGGTGGCGCCGAGGCGCACCCGGCCCCGGCGCAGCTGCACCAGCTCCTGCACCTCGTGGCGGGCCGTGTCCGCGTCGGCCAGGATCCGCCGGGCGAGCGGCAGCAGCGCCTCGCCCGCGTCGGTGAGCGTGATGTTGCCCCGGGCGCGCAGGAACAGGTCCGCGCCCAGCTCCCGCTCCAGCGCCCTGATCTGCTGCGACAGCGACGGCTGGGCGACGTGCACCAGCTCGGCGGCCCGGGTGAAGTGCCGGGTCTCGGCGACGGCGACGAAGTACTGGAGCTGCTGGAGCTGCATCCCCACACCATAGCCTCAGCCTATGGAAACAAACTGCATCATGTCTTGGACCGATCGGGTCCTCCGGCCCTAGCGTGCTGTGCCATGGCACTGGCAACGCGGACGGACCGACGGCCGTCCATGGCGCGCACGATGTGGGACTCCTCCGTCGGCAAGAAGACCGTGATGGCCGTCAGCGGCCTGATCATGCTGGCGTACCTGGTCGTCCACATGATCGGGAACCTGAAGATCTACTTCGGCGCGGGCGAGTTCAACCACTACGCCCACTGGCTGCGCACCATCGGTGAGCCGTTCATGCACTACGAGTGGACGCTCTGGCTCATCCGGGTCGTGCTGGTCGTCGCCGTGGTCGCCCACGCCACGTCCGCGTACCAGCTCAGCCGCCGGGACATCAAGGCCCGGCCCAGCAAGTACGTGCACTCCAGGCCCCGGGCGAGCTACGCCACCCGCACGATGCGCTGGGGCGGGATCATCCTCGGACTGTTCATCGTCTGGCACGTCCTGGACCTGACCACCGGCACCGTGCACCCGGGCCGCTTCGAGCACGGCCACCCGTACCAGAACGTCGTCGGCGACTTCTCGCACTGGTACAGCAACGTCGTCTACATCGTCGCGATGCTCGCGCTCGGCCTGCACGTCCGGCACGGCTTCTGGAGCGCCGCGCAGACCCTCGGCGTCGGCAGCCGCACCCGCGACCGCGCCCTGAAGACCCTCGCGAACGTCCTCGCGCTGCTGCTCACGGCCGGTTTCATCGCCGTACCCGTGGGCGTCATGACCGGAGTGGTGAGCTGACATGACCGACTACGCGCACTACACGACCGGGGAACCGGCCGTCGACACCAAGGCCCCCTCCGGCCCGATCCACGAGCGCTGGGACAAGCGCCGCTTCGAGGCCAAGCTGGTCAACCCCGCCAACCGGCGCAAGCACACGGTCATCGTGGTCGGCACCGGACTGGCCGGCGGCTCCGCCGGCGCCACCCTGGCCGAACAGGGCTACCACGTCGTCCAGTTCTGCTACCAGGACTCCCCGCGCCGCGCCCACTCCATCGCCGCGCAGGGCGGCATCAACGCGGCGAAGAACTACCGCAACGACGGCGACTCGATCCACCGGCTCTTCTACGACACCGTCAAGGGCGGCGACTTCCGCGCCCGCGAGTCCAACGTCCACCGCCTCGCCCAGATCTCCGTCGAGATCATCGACCAGTGCGTGGCCCAGGGTGTGCCCTTCGCCCGCGAGTACGGCGGCCTGCTCGACACCCGCTCCTTCGGTGGCGTCCAGGTCTCGCGCACGTTCTACGCCCGCGGCCAGACGGGACAGCAGCTCCTGCTCGGCGCCTACCAGGCCCTCAGCAGGCAGATCGCCGCCGGGAACGTGGAGATGCACCCGCGCACCGAGATGCTCGACCTGATCGTCGTGGACGGACGGGCGCGCGGCATCGTGGCCCGGGACCTGATCACCGGCCGAATCGACACGTACTTCGCGGACGCCGTCGTCCTCGCCAGCGGCGGTTACGGCAACGTCTTCTATCTCTCGACCAACGCCATGAACTCCAACGCGACCGCCGTCTGGCGGGCGCACCGGCGCGGCGCCTACTTCGCCAACCCCTGCTTCACGCAGATCCATCCGACCTGCATCCCGCGCACCGGCGACCACCAGTCCAAGCTGACCCTGATGAGCGAGTCGCTGCGCAACGACGGCCGGATCTGGGTGCCGAAGGCCCAGGGCGACACCCGGGCGCCGAACCGGATCCCCGAGGACGAGCGCGACTACTACCTGGAGCGCATCTACCCCTCCTTCGGCAACCTCGTCCCCCGCGACATCGCCTCCCGCGCCGCGAAGAACGTCTGCGACGAGGGCAGGGGGGTCGGCCCCGGCGGGCAGGGCGTCTACCTGGACTTCGCCGACGCCATCGGGCGCATGGGCCGCAAGGCCGTCGAGGCCAAGTACGGCAACCTCTTCGACATGTACCAGCGGATCACCGACGAGGATCCGTACGAGGTGCCGATGCGGATCTACCCCGCCGTGCACTACACGATGGGCGGACTGTGGGTCGACTACGACCTGCAGACCACCGTCCCCGGCCTGTTCGCGATCGGCGAGGCCAACTTCTCCGACCACGGGGCCAACCGGCTCGGCGCCTCCGCGCTGATGCAGGGCCTCGCCGACGGCTACTTCGTGCTGCCCGCCACCATCAACGACTACCTGGCCCGCAACCCGCACCAGGAGCAGGTCACCGACGAACACCCCGCTGTCCAGGGGGTGTTGGCCGAGACCGAGGACCGGCTCCACCTGCTGCTGTCCGTCGACGGCGACCGCACTCCGGACTCCTTCCACCGCGAACTGGGCGAACTCATGTGGGAGTTCTGCGGCATGGCGCGCACCGACGCCGGGCTGCGCAAGGCGCTGGAGCGCATCCCGCAGATCCGCGAGGAGTTCTGGCGGCGCATCAAGGTGCCCGGCACCGGCGAGGAGTTCAACCAGTCGCTGGAGAAGGCGAACCGGATCGTCGACTACCTGGAACTGGCCGAGCTGATGTGCCTCGACGCGCTGCACCGCGCCGAGTCCTGCGGCGGCCACTTCCGCGAGGAGTCCCAGACCCCCGACGGCGAGGCGGCCCGCCGGGACGAGGAGTTCGGCTACGCCGCCGCCTGGGAGTTCACCGGCACCGGAACCGCTCCCACCCTGCACAAGGAAGACCTGGTCTTCGAGTACGTCCACCCCACCCAACGGAGCTACGCATGAAGCTCACCCTGCGCGTCTGGCGGCAGCGGAACGCCGACGCCGACGGAGCGATGTCCACGTACGAGGTGGACGGCATCTCGTCCGACATGTCCTTCCTGGAGATGCTGGACGTCCTCAACGAACAGCTCATCCTGTCCGGTGAGGACCCCGTCGCCTTCGACCACGACTGCCGCGAGGGCATCTGCGGCGCCTGTTCCCTCGTGATCAACGGCGACGCGCACGGCCCCGAGCGCACCACCACCTGCCAGCTGCACATGCGGTCCTTCCGGGACGGCGACACGATCGACATCGAGCCGTGGCGGGCCGCCGCGTTCCCGGTGATCAAGGACCTGGTCGTCGACCGGTCCGCGTTCGACCGGATCATCCAGGCCGGCGGCTACGTCACCGCGCCCACCGGCTCCGCGCCGGAGGCCCACGCCACGCCGGTGCCGAAGGCCGACGCCGACTTCGCCTTCGAACACGCCGAGTGCATCGGCTGCGGAGCGTGCGTGGCCGCGTGCCCCAACGGCGCGGCGATGCTGTTCACCTCCGCCAAGGTCAACCACCTGAACGTGCTGCCGCAGGGCGCGCCCGAGCGGGAGACGCGGGTGCTGGACATGGTGGCGCAGATGGACACCGAGGGCTTCGGTGGCTGCACGCTGACCGGTGAGTGCGCGACCGCCTGCCCGAAGGGGATTCCGCTGGTGTCGATCACGAGCATGAACAGGGAGTGGCTGCGGGCCACCCGCAAGGTGGCCAAGCGGTAGCCCACCGCAGAGACGTTCGCCGACAGGGGGCGGACGGGCGGGGCCGGGAGTGGTGCTCATCCCCGGCCCCGTCTGGCTTTCCTTGATCGCGGGCGACCGGCGTTCAACATTCCCACATCCGTTCTCCTGGCCCCGGTCACGCGCACGCCAACCGGCATCGGAAGAACAGGAGCGACGGGCCGTACGCACGCAGCCCGCCGTCCCCGTCGCCGAACCGGCCCGTGACCAGGAGTGAGCCATGACCGGCGTGTCCACCCTCGACCGTCCCCCGCAGCCCGCGGCCCCCACCCGCTACACCGTCACCCTCGCCCGCGACGAGGACGACGTCCGGGCCGCGCAGCGGCTGCGGCACGACGTCTTCGCCGGGGAGATGGGGGCCCTGCTGGCCACCCCGCAGCCGGGCCTCGACATCGACGCCTTCGACGCCCACTGCGACCACCTGCTGGTCCGCGACACCGCGACCGGCCAGGTCGTCGGCACCTACCGGCTGCTGCCCCCGGAGCGGGCCGCGGTCGCCGGGCGGCTCTACTCCGAGGGCGAGTTCGAGCTGGGTGGGCTCGACACGATCCGGCCCTCGCTGGTCGAGGTCGGCCGCTCCTGTGTGCACCCCGACCACCGCGACGGCGCCGTCATCAGCCTGATCTGGGCCGGCATCGCCCGCTACATGGTCGACCGCGGGCACGAGTGGCTCGCCGGCTGCTGCTCGGTGCCGCTCGCCGACGGCGGCGCCCTCGCCACCGCCACCTGGGAGCGGGTGCGGGCCAAGCACCTGGCCCCCGGGGAGTTCCGGGTACGGCCGCTGCTGCCCTGGGTCCCGAACACGGAATCCCCCGCCGGGCACCACGAGCTGCCCGCACTGCTGCGCGGCTACCTCCGCCTCGGCGCCTGGGTGTGCGGCGAGCCCGCGCACGATCCGGACTTCGGGGTCGCCGACCTGTACGTGCTGCTGTCGATGCGCCGGGTCAACGCGCGCTATCTGCGGCACTTCCTCTCCCTCGTGCCGGCCTGATGAGCGTCTGGCTGCCGACCGCGCCCTGCACCCCGGGCGCGTGTGTGGAGCCGGCCCGCACCGCGGTCGCCGTACCACGGGCCGTGCTGCGGCTGGCCGCGGTCGTGGCCCTGCTGCTGGCCGGGATCGCCCTGTCCCCGCTCGGCGGGAGGATCCCCGCCGAGTGGGTCAGGCGGTGGTGCCGCGCGCTGGTGCGGGCCATGGGAGTCCGGGTCCGCCTCACCGGCACCCCCGCCCCGGCCGGCGGACTGCTGCTCGTCGCCAACCACGTCTCGTGGCTGGACATCCCGCTGCTGACCGTCGTACGCCCCGCCCGCATGCTCGCCAAGACCGAGATACGGCAGTGGCCGGTGGCGGGCGCGCTGGCGGCGCGCGGCGGGGTGCTGTTCATCGAGCGGGACCGGCTGCGGGCCCTGCCCGCGACGGTCGAGCGGATCGCCGGGGCGCTGCGCGCGGGCTCGGCCGTGACCGCCTTCCCCGAGGGCAGCACCTGGTGCGGGCGGGCCCACGGGCACTTCCGCCGGGCGGTGTTCCAGGCCGCGCTCGACGCGGGCGTGCCCGTGCAGCCGGTCGGCCTGCGCTACCGGCAGGAGGGCGGCGCCCCGGGCACGGCGGCCGCGTTCGTCGGCGAGGACACCCTGCTCGCCTCCCTGTGGCGGGTGGCCCGCGCCCGTGATCTGGTCGCCGAGGTGGAGATGCGGCCGCTGATCGCGCCGGGCACCTGCGCGGACCGGCGGACACTGGCCGCCGCGGCTCAGCCGATGGCGTCCGCGCCCGCCTGGACCCACGCGGCGTTGGCAGCGCCCCGAAGGGACGCGGGAACTGCCGCCGTCGTCCCGCAGCCACCCGTCACGGCATGACCCGCGCCAGATAGGGCGCCGTCGCACTCCCCGCCGCCCCCGCCACGCGCATCGGCGGACCGGCGGCCACGATCCGCCCGCCCCGGTCACCCCCGCCGGGGCCCAGGTCGATGACCCAGTCCGCGCCCGCGACCACCGTCATGTCGTGCTCCACCACCACGACCGTGTGACCGGCGTCGACCAGGCCGTGCAGCCGCTCCATCAGCAGCTCCACGTCGGCCGGATGGAGCCCGGTCGTGGGCTCGTCCAGCAGGTACAGGGTGTGGCCGCGCCGGCCGCGCTGCAGCTCGCTCGCCAGCTTGATCCGCTGGGCCTCGCCGCCGGACAGCTCGGTCGCCGGCTGCCCGAGCCGCAGATAGCCGAGGCCCACGTCGAGCAGGGTGCGCAGGCTCCGGGCGGCGGCCGGGACGTCGGCGAAGAACTCCGCCGCCGCCTCCACCGTCAGGTCGAGCACCTCGGCGATGTCCCGCCCCCGGTACGTCACCTGCAGCGTGCCGGGGTTGTAGCGGGCCCCGCCGCAGTCCGGGCAGGGGGCGTACGTGCTCGGCAGGAACAGCAGCTCGACGCTGACGAACCCCTCGCCCTGGCACGACTCGCAGCGCCCTCCGGCGACGTTGAAGGAGAACCGCCCGACGCCGTACCCGCGCGCCCGCGCCTGCTCGGTGCCGGCGAACACCTTGCGGACGACGTCGAACAGGCCGGTATACGTGGCCAGATTGGAGCGCGGGGTCCGGCCGATCGGCTTCTGGTCGACCCCGACCAGCCGGTCCACGCCCGCCAGTTCCTCCGTCAGCTCGCCGATGAGCGTGGACTTCCCGGAACCGGAGACCCCGGTGACGGCGGTGAACGCGCCGAGCGGGAACGCGGCCGTCACCTGCCGCAGGTTGTGCCGGGTCACCGGGCCGACCGTCAACCAGCCGCGCGGCGCACGGACTTCACGTGCCGCACCCGGGGACTCGTCGAAGAGGAACGCCGCCGTCGCGGACTCCGCCACCGACGCCAGCTCGGCCGGCGGCCCGCTGTACAGCACGCGTCCGCCCTGCTCGCCCGCGCCGGGGCCGACGTCCACCAGCCAGTCGGCGCCGCGCACCACCTCCAGATGGTGCTCCACCACGAACACCGAGTTCCCGGCCGCCTTCAGCCGCTCCAGCACGGTCAGCAGCGCCTCGGTGTCCGCCGGGTGCAGTCCCGCCGACGGCTCGTCCAGGACGTACACCACGCCGAACAGGCCGGAGCGCAACTGCGTGGCCAGCCGCAGCCGTTGCAGCTCGCCCGCCGAGAGGGTCGGGGTGGCGCGGTCGAGGCTGAGGTAGCCGAGGCCGAGTTCGACGACCGGCCCGATCCGGGACTTCAGGTCGTCGGTGAGCACCCGTGCGGTCTCGGTGTCGCCGTCGAGGTGCGCGGCCAGGTCGGTCAACGGCAGCGCGGCCAGCTCGGCGATGGTCCGCCCGCCGAAGGTCACCGCGAGCGCCTCCGGCCGCAGCCGGCTGCCCCCGCACACCTCGCACGGCCTGGTGGCCAGGAAGCGCTCGGCCTTCGCGCGCAGCGTCGGGGACTTGGTGTCCGAGAAGGTCTTCAGCACATACCGTCGGGCGCTCATGTACGTGCCCTGGTAGGGCCGTTGGATGCGGTCGGCCTCCCGCACCGGGTGGACGGTGACCACCGGCTGCTCGTCCGTGAACAGGATCCACTCGCGCTGCCCGGTGGGCAGTTCGCGCCAGGGCCGGTCGACGTCGTAGCCGAGCGTGTCGAGGATGTCCCGCAGGTTCTTGCCCTGCCAGGCCCCCGGCCAGGCGGCGATCGCGCCCTCGCGGATCGACAGCGCGGGGTCCGGGACGAGCAACTCCTCGGTCGTCTCCGGCACGTGGCCGAGCCCGTGGCACTGCGGACAGGCACCGGCTGCCGTGTTCGGCGAGAACGCGTCGGAATCGAGCCGCTCGGCGCCCGGCGGGTACGTCCCGGCGCGCGAGAAGAGCATGCGCAGGGAGTTGGAGAGGTTGGTGACCGTGCCCACCGAGGACCGTGAGGTCGGCGCCGAGCGGCGCTGCTGGAGCGACACCGCGGGCGGCAGCCCGGTGATCTCGCCGACCTTGGGCGCCCCGACCTGGTGGATCAGCCGGCGCGCGTACGGCGCGACCGACTCGAAGTAGCGCCGCTGGGCCTCGGCGTAGATCGTGCCGAACGCCAGCGACGACTTCCCCGAGCCGGACACGCCGGTGAACACGGCCAGTACGTCCCGCGGGACGTCCACGTCGACGCTCTTGAGGTTGTGCTCGCGGGCCCCGCGGACGCGGACGTAGGGGTCATGTGGGTGGTGCATCGACGGGCGACTCCAGTCCGTGCCCGCGCACCGCTACTGCGGAGGGTTGTCGGTGTCCTGCTGCCTCAGCTGTTCCTTCAGTTTGTCCTGCGCGGTGTCGACCTGGGACTGGTACTTGCCCTGGGTCTTCTCGTCCACGTAGTCCCCGGCCCTGTCGACGCCCTGGCCGGCCTGATCCTCGTGGCCCTTGAGCATCTGCTTGAGCTTGTCCATCATGGACATGGCAGCCCTCCTCGTCGCTTGAGGCTTCCCCTCCCAGATTCACCGTCCCCGGCTGTGTCCGCATCTCGGAGGCTCAGGCCCCCGGGGCGAAGAGCGCGGCGAGCCGCCGGTAGGAGTCCAGCAGGGCCGTACGGTCGTAGGTGCTCGTCGTGACCAGCACCTCGTCGGCGTCCGTCTCCTTCAGCACCGTCTCCAGTTGCTGTCCGACCTGCTCGGCGGTGCCCGCGAGGTGCCCGGCGAGCCCGGCGTCGAAGATGCCGCGCTCCTTCGCGGTCATCGGGCGGGCCTCGGTCTCCTCGGCCGGGGCGAGCGGCGGGAAGGTGCCGTGGGTGCGGGCGTACGCCATCGACCAGGCCTCCGGGACCAGCAGCCGCCGGGCCGCCTCCTCGGTGCCGGCCACCGCGATCGTGCCGGAGATCACGACGTACGGCTCGGCCGCCCAGGGGGAGGGGCGAAAGCCGGTGCGGTACGCGTCGATGCCGCGCAGCATCTTCTCGCGGCCGCGCAGATCGCCGATGACCAGGGGCAGCCCGGCGCGCGCCGCGACCCGCGCGCCCTCGCCCAGGGCCAGCACGAACGGCGGTACCCGCAGGCCCTCCGCGGGGCGGGCGTGCACCCCGGTCGGCGAGGTGCCCTCGAACCAGCCGAGCAGCTCGCCGAGCTGGGCGGCGAAGTCCTCGGCGTCCTCCTTGTCCCGGCCGAGCGCCCGGCGCACCCCGTCGGTGAAGCCGACGGACCGCCCGAGCCCCATGTCGATCCGGCCAGGGAACAGCGCCTCCAGGACGCCGAACTGCTCGGCGACGACGAGCGGCCGGTGGTTGGGCAGCATGACCCCGCCGGTGCCGACCCGGATCGTGCGGGTGGCCGCGGCGATGGCGGCGGCGAGCACGGTCGGCGCGGAACCGGCGACCCCGGGCACGCCGTGGTGCTCGGCCACCCAGAACCGGTGGTAGCCGAGCGCCTCCGCCTCCCGGGCCAGCGCGACGGTGTCCCGCAGCGCCTCGGCGGGCGGACGGCCCTCGCGGGTGCGGGAACGGTCGAGGACGGAGAACCGGGCCCGGGCGATCACTGAACTGCTCACGCAGATGCCAACGCTCTGGAGGGCGGGGGATTCCCGGGCGCGGGCCGCTGGCCAGGGGGTGGCGTTCGGTTCAGGCCGGCTGTGACGAACGGTGCGTGGCCGGCCGCCCCGAGCGGGGTCGTGGGGCCCCTCCCGCGCGAGCGAAGCCGAGCGTGGGGGAGTCGGCGAGTGACGACAACGCGGCAGATGCGCCTGCCAGGGCCCGCGACGCCGGCATGATCCAAACGACACCCCCTAGGGTGGCGGTGTGACCGACAGCAGCAGGCGGCCGCTCGCCGTGTTCGACCTCGACAACACCCTCGCCGACACGGCCCACCGGCAGCACTTCCTGGAGGGAAAGCCGCGGAACTGGGACGGATTCTTCGCGGCCGCGCCGCAGGACCCGCCGATCGCCGAGGGTGTCGCGCTGGTCGTGGAGAGCGCGCGTGAGTGCGAGGTGGTGTATCTCACCGGCCGCCCCGAGCGGTGCCGGCGCGACACACTGGACTGGCTCGCGGCCCATGGGCTGCCCGAGGGGCGGGTGTTCATGCGGGGCGACACAGGGCGGGCGGGTGGGGGAAGAGGTGATCGCAGGCCCGCCCGGTTCATCAAGCTGGAGATCCTGCGCCGACTCGCCCAGGGCCGCGAGGTCCGCTTTCTCGTCGACGACGACGAACTGGTCTGTGACGACGCCGAGCGCGCCGGGTTCGGCGTCGTACGGGCACGCTGGACGGCGAAGTCCGAGGCGCTGCAAGAGGCTCAGGAGCGCGAAGGCCGTACGTGAGAGACGGGCGTCAGCCCTCGTCCTCGATCCGGAAGCCCACCTTCAGCCCCACCTGGTAGTGCTCGATCCGCCCGTTCTCGATCTGGCCGCGGACCTGGGTCACCTCGAACCAGTCGAGATTGCGCAGCGTCTGGTCGGCGCGCGCGATGGCGTTGCGGATGGCCTGGTCGACGCCCTCGTGCGAGGTGCCGACGATCTCGGTGACGCGGTAGGTGTGATTCGACATGGGAACGCTCCTCTCGTGTCACGCCACCCTCCACCGTGCCCCATCCCCGCCCGGGCCGCCCCTTGACCTTCGCATTGGTCCATACCAAAATCCCAGCACACCCGCGCGAGCGCCGCCGCTCGTCCCCCCACGTCGGGCCCCCACACCTGTCCGCACCCCTTGCCAGACAGAACAGGACCCCTCGTGAGACGTCGTCTGCTCGCCCTCGTCTGTGCCACCGGTTCCCTCGTGAGCGCCTGCGGGATGCTTCCGGGCGCGCACCCGCGCACGACCGTCACCGTGTGGCTGATGAAGGACAGCGCCTCCAAGGACTTCCTCCGGCGCTTCACCGACGACTTCGAACGCACCCACCGGGACCTGCGCCTCGACATCCGCATCCAGGACTGGACCGGCATCGTCGCCAAGGTCCGCGCGGCCCTGAAGGCTCCCTCCGGCGACGGACCCGACGTCGTCGAGGTCGGCAACACCCAGGTGCCGCTGTACGCCGACGGCGGCCGGCTCGCCGACCTCACCCTGGAGTCGATGCGGGACTGGGGCCAGGACGCGTGGTTGCCCGCCCTCGCCGAGCCCGGCAAGGACAGCAACGCGCAGTACGGCATCCCCTGGTACGCGGCCAATCGCGTCGTGATCTACCGCAAGGACCTGTTCGAGGCGGCCGGCATCACCGCCCCGCCGAAGACCCGCGAGGAGTGGCTCGCCGACACGGAGAGGCTCGACTCCGGCGGGAACCAGGGGATCTACCTCGCCGGCCAGGACTGGTACACACTCTCCGGGTTCGTCTGGGACGAGGGCGGCGACCTCGCCATGCAGAAGGACTACGACTGGAAGGGCGCCCTGGACACCCCGGCCGCGCTGCGCGGCATGGACTTCTACCGGCGGCTCCAGGCGCTCGGCCGGGGTCCCGTGGGCGCCGACGAGGAACACCCGCCGCAGGCCGGGGTGTTCGCGGGCGGCAGGGTCGCCCAGATCGTCGCCGTACCGGGGCTCGCCCAGTCGATCGTGCAGCAGAACCCGTCCCTGAAGGGCAAGTTGGGCTTCTTCCCGGTGCCCGGGAAGAACGCCGCGCAGCCCGGCACGGTGTTCACCGGCGGCTCGGACCTCGTCGTCCCGCAGAACACCAGGGACCAGTTCGCCGCGACGGCCGTCGTGGGCGCGCTCACCGGCGCCACGTGGGACACCGAACTCGCCCGCACCATGAACTACGTGCCCAACAAGACCACGCTGGCGGGCGCGGTCGCGGGAGAGGAGGGGGTCGCCGCCATGGCCGCGGGCGCGGCGCACGGCCGGGCGACCCCCAGCACTCCTCAGTGGGCCGACGTCGAGGCCGACAACCCGGTCAAGCGGTACATGACCCGGGTGCTGACCGGGGCGGACCCGCAGACCGAGGCCCGCCGGGCCTCCCGCAGGATCACCGAGGAGCTGACCCCCCGTCTGTGACGCACCCGCCGGCTCACCGGGCCATGCTCAGCGACAGCGCGAACCGGTCCTGCGCGTCGGTCCACCAGTGGGTCAACTCCAGCCCCGCATCGGCGAGTTCCTCGGTCACCCCGGAGCGGCGGAACTTCGCCGACACCTCGGTGCGCAGCTCCTCGCCCGCCGCGAAGTCCACGGCGAGGTCCAGCGCGGGCACTTTCACGGTCTGCGCGAGACGGGAGCGCAGGCGCATCTCGATCCACTCGCGCTCGGGGTCCCACAGGGCCACGTGGTCGAAGGCGTCCGGGTCGAAGTCGGCGTCCAGCTCACGGTCGACGACGGCCAGCACGTTCTTGTTGAACGCCGCCGTCACCCCGGCCGCGTCGTCGTAGGCCCGCACCAGCACCCGCTCGTCCTTGACGAGGTCGGTGCCGAGCAGCAGCCCGTCGCCCGGCGCCAGCAGGGCGCGCACGGCGGCCAGGAACTTCGCGCGCTCGTCGGGCAGCAGATTGCCGATCGTGCCGCCGAGGAACGCCAGCAGCCGGGGCCCGGGGGTGGCGGGCAGGTCCAGCGGGGCGGTGAAGTCCGCGATGAGCGCGTGCACTTCGAGGCCCGGCCGCTCCTCGACGAGTGCCTGCCCGGCCTGGGTGAGGGCGCTCTCGCTGACGTCGACCGGGATGTACGCCGCGGGCGCGAGCGCGTCGAGCAGATGGCGGGTCTTCTCCGAGGAGCCCGAGCCCAGCTCGATCAGCGTGCGGGCACCGCTGGCCGCGGCGATCTCGCCGCCGCGGGCGGCGAGGATCTCCCGCTCGGCGCGTGTCGGGTAGTACTCGGGCAACTCGGTGATCCGCTCGAACAGTTCGCTGCCGCGGGCGTCGTAGAACCACTTCGGCGGCAGCCACTTGGGGTGGTCGGTCAGGCCGTGCAGGACGTCGGCGCGCAGCGCGGCGTCCGTCGCGTCCTCGGGCAGGGTGCGGGTGACGAGAAGGGGGCTCACGTACAGGGCTCCTTCGACGATGGGGGTCCCCCCGCTCGAGCGGAGTCGAGAGCGGGGGAGGACGCGGGGTCCTCCAGCGGGGCGAGCAGCACACCGGCGCGGCTCGCGGTGAGCACGGTGCGGTCGGGGACCTCCTGCCAGAGCGGGTCGTCGTCGTACGGCTCGGAGGCGCAGACCGTGCTGCGTCCGGGCTCCGTGCGGTACCAGAGGCTGTCGCCCCAGCGGGTGGCGGCGATGGTCTCGCCGTCCGTCAGCAGCAGATTGAGCCGGGAGGCGGGCGCCGCCCCAGCCAGCCGGCGAACGGTTTCGCCGATTGCCTGGCCGGGTTCGTCGCCCGAGCGCAGCCGGTGCAGGACCAGCGCCCAGACGAACGCCGAGTCGCTGCGGGCCTCCAGCGCCAGCAGGTCGACCGGCGGCAGGGCGGACAGCAGCGGGGCGGCCACGTCCGGCCAGCCCGCGACGGCGCCGTTGTGACTGAACAGCCACCGCCCGGACGCGAACGGCGCCGCGGCCGCCTCGGCGTCCGCGCCCGCCAGCGTCGCGTCCCGTACGGCCGCGAGGACGGCGCCGGAGCGCACCACCCGGGCCAGGTCGGCGAAGGACAGGTCCGCCCAGATCGGCCCGGCCCGCCGGTAGCGCGCCGGGACGGGGTCCTGCGGGGCGTACCAGCCCACGCCGAAGCCGTCGGCGTTGACCGTCCCGGACGCCTGCCGCTGCGGTGCCCACGACTGGTGCACCAGACTGTGCGGCGGCTCCGTGAGGAGCTGCCCGAGCCGTATCTCCGGCCCCAGGTAGGCGATGTGACGGCACATCAGGCGACCTCCGAGCGGGCGGTGCGGAACCCGGAGAAGATCTGCCGGCGGATCGGGTAGTCCCAGTTGCGGAACGTGCCCCGGCAGGCCACCGGGTCCACCGCGAACGAGCCGCCGCGCAGCACCTTGTACTCGGGGCCGAAGAACACCTCCGAGTACTCCTTGTACGGGAAGGCCCGGAAACCGGGGTACGGCAGCAGATCGCTCGCCGTCCACTCCCACACGTCCCCGATCAACTGCCGTACGCCGAGCGGGGATTCACCCGCCGGGTAGCTGCCGGCGGGCGCCGGGCCGAGGTGGCGCTGACCGAGGTTGGCGTGCTCGGGCGCCGGGTCGGCGTCGCCCCACGGGTAGCGGCGCGAGCGGCCGGTGGCCGGGTCGTGCCGGGCGGCCTTCTCCCACTCCGGCTCGGTGGGCAGCCGCCGCCCGGCCCAGCGGGCGTAGGCGTCGGCCTCGTACCAGCACACGTGCAGCACCGGCTCGTCCGGCGGGACCGGCTCGGTGACCCCGAACCGGCGGCGCAGCCACTGCCCGCCCTCCCGGTGCCAGAACAGCGGGGCCGTGATCGTGTGCTGCCGGATGTGCGCCCAGCCCTCCGGCGTCCACCAGCGCTCGCTGTCGTAGCCGCCGTCCTCGATGAACACCTGGTACGCCGCGTTCGTCACCGGGGTCGTGTCGATCCAGTACGGCGCCACCTCCCGCACGTGCGCCGGGCGTTCGTTGTCCAGCGCCCACGGCTCACCGGAGGTGCCCATGGTGAACGGGCCGCCGGGTACGAGGACTTCGGCCGGGCCGGTGAACGGCGGCGCAGGGTCGGGGTCGGGGGCGGTCAGCGCCCGCGGCCCCTTTCTGAGCTGATGGGTGATCAGCATCGTCTCGTCGTGCTGCTGTTCGTGCTGGGCGATCATCCCGAAGGCGAAGCCGGCCTCGGTCAGCCGGGAGCCGTGGAAGTCGGCACCCTCCAGCAGATCCAGTACGCGGCCGCGCACCTCGGCCGCGTAGCGGCGGGCCTCGGCGGGCGGCAGCAGCGGCAGCGAGGGGCGCGCGGCGCGTGGGTGCTCGAAGGCGTCGTACAGGCCGTCGATCTCGGGCCGCATCGCCTCCCGGCCGCCGACCGCCCGCAGGAGCCACAGCTCCTCCTGATTGCCGATGTGCGCGAGGTCCCACACCAGCGGGGACATCAGCGGGGAGTGCTGGGCGGTCAGGTCCGGGTCCTCGACGCAGGTCGTCAGCAGCGTGGTGCGGTCCCGGGCGGTGACGAGCGAGGCGAGCGCGCGCTCGCGCAGGGCCTCGCCGTCCGGGGCGTCCGGCTCGGCCGTACCGGTGTGCGTGCCGGTCTCGGGGGCGCTCATGTGCGGATGTCCTTCCTGCGGCGGTCGGGGGGAGTGCCTCCCGTGTTTCCGGTGCGGTGGGGCCGGGTCGGCTCCGTGCGGCGTCGCCGGTCCAGCAGGTCGTCGGCCGGGCTGCGGCCCCGGGCGACGTGACGGTCCCGGTACGCGGCCACCGCGCCGATCACCTCGGCGTCGGCGCCGAGCCGGGGCAGCGCCTCCAGCGCCGCCGCGAAACACTCGGCGGCGATCTCGCGCAGCTCCGGGTCGGCGAGCCCGGAGCGGGCCGCGTCGGTCCACAGCGGATTGTGCGGCGCCGGCCGGTGCAGCGTCCGCTCCGCCAGCGGTTTCACGCTGCGGTACGCCGTCTCGGCGGCCGCCGGATCGTCGAACAGCGCCGCCGTCACCGCGAGCGGCACGATCCAGCCGTCCTCGCCGGGCTGCGCGTCGATCATGCGCAGCTCCAGATGACCGCGCGGCCGGACCGGCGGGAACAGCGTGGTCAGGTGATAGTCCAGGTCGGCCCGGGTGGGCGGCCGGGGTGTGCCGGAGCGGGTCCACTCCCGGAAGGTGAGCCCCTCGGGCACCTCCCACGGCCCGCCGTCGTCCCGGCGGACGCACATCACCGGTGAGTCCAGCACATGCCGGGCCCAGGCGCCGCGGGCGTCGCCGTGCAGCGGGGGAGCGCCCGCGCGGCCGGCGCCGATCTCCATCCAGAGCAGCTGCCGGGTGGACTGCCAGCCCGTGGGCTCCTGGCCGATCAGCGGGGAGTTGGCGAACGCGGCCACCAGGACCGCGCCCAGGTGATGCGCCAGCCACCAGCGCCGCTCGTGTCCGAGCGGGCCGGGCTCCTCCTGCCCGGCGTCCACGCAGACCTGCACGGACGCGGAGGCGCACATCATGTGCCGGCCGGCCGGACCGGTGCGGTCCAGGCACCTCTCCATGGCGTCGTAGCGCGGCTCGTGCAGGAACCGGCGCGGGGTGTGCCAGGGATCGTGGCCGACGCCGACGAGGGTGAGACCGTCCTCGGCGAGGACGCCGCGCACGGTGTCCAGGTCGGCGGAGACGGTGCGGATGCACTCCATCAGGGAGGCGGCGGGCGGCGAACTCAGCTCCAGCTGGCCGCCCGGCTCCACGGTGAGCGGCGACCGCAGGGGCAGGGCCCGCAGGGCGGCGAAGGCCGCCCGAAGTCGTTCGGGTGTCACGGGGAGCTGCGGCGCGCGCAGCTCGTGTACCAGCCATTCCAGTTCGACACCGAGCGCTCGCGGCGGCCCGGTCTTGAAGCAGATGCCCCGGACCAGGGCCTCCACCTCGGCCTCGGTGACGGCGGTGCGGTGGTCCGTACAGTCACCACCGTCGCTCTTCGAGTCGGACATGTCGGGATCCTCCTGAGATTCCACCATGCCATCTGCCCGGTTCGTCATGGGGCCGGGCAGGCATGCGCTCTACCCAAGACCCTGGAGCTGGTTCGCACAAGAGTGCCCCACCGGATGTTCCGGTTCGGTCATATCCGTTTCCCGCGCGTTCTCCGGGGTGTTCCGGCGCGGGAAACTCCGTTGCGGCGTACGACCAGCATCACCCAGGATGCGTGCATGAGCACGACGGGGGAGACCGCGCGGGCGGTCGTCACGGCGTCCACGGGGGTGGCGCCGTGAGCGCACGCCTGCGCGGGATCGCCGCGGAGACGGAAGCGATCGTGGCCGCGGGCCGGTACCGCGCGCCGGACGGCCGGGAGGTCTTCCTCGCGGCGGACATCGAGGCCGCGCGGGCCGGGACGCGGATGTTCGGGCCCGAACCGGTCTCCGTACGGCAAACGGGTGACGCGCCCGCGGCCGGGGAAGCCGTTGCCGAGAGAGCGCGGGGCACGCAGGGCGCCGAGGATGCCGGTTGCGGGGGCACCGTCTTCGAGGTGACCGGTGAGAGCAGCCTGGAGGCCGCCCGCCGGCTGTCCGACGCTCCGGTCGCCGTCCTGAACTTCGCCTCGGCCCGCAATCCGGGCGGTGGCTACCTCAACGGCGCGCAGGCCCAGGAGGAGGCGCTGTGCCGCGCCTCCGCGCTGCACACCTGCCTGCTCGCGGCCCGCCGCTTCTACGATCACCACCGCGCCGACCGCGACCCGTGCTACACGGACCGGGTGATCCACTCACCGGCCGTTCCGGTCTTCCGCGACGACCGCGGCCGGCTGCTGACCGAGCCGTTCCGTGCGGGCTTCCTGACCGCGGCCGCCCCCAACGCGGGCGTCGTACGGCGTACGGCACCGCAGCGCGCCGACGCGTTGCCGGGCGCCCTGGCGGCCCGTGCCGAGCGGGTGCTGGAGACGGCCGCCGCCCAGGGCTATGGCCGGCTGGTGCTGGGCGCCTGGGGCTGCGGCGTGTTCCAGAACGACCCGGCGCAGGTCGCGGGTGCCTTCCGGGCCCAGCTCGGACCCGGTGGCCGGTTCGCCGGGAGTTTCGACCACGTGGTGTTCGGGGTGCTGGACCGGACGCCGGGAGCGGTGGTGCGGGAGGCCTTCGCGCGGGCGTTCGCCTGATCGCGGTCGTTCGCCTGACGGCCGGCGGCGGTGCCGGTCAGGTCCAGTCGTAGCGTTCGTGCAGCCGCCGGCGAACCAGGTCGAACCGCCCGCGGTCCAGTGCGCACGCCTCGCGCCGCATGCCCTGCTCGTGCAGCCGCAGCACACGGTCCACGTCCACCCAGGAGTCCCGGTCCGAGCGGTCCCACGGCCCGCTGCCGATCGCCACGTAGTCGCGGTCGCCGTCGTGCCTCTTGCTCGTCAGCTGTACGGCGAGGACGGTGCCCGCCGCCTCCCGGGCGACGACCAGCACCGGGCGGTCCTTGCCCCGGCCGTCGTGCTCCTCGAAGGGCACCCAGGTCCACACGATCTCGCCGGGGTCGGGGTCGCCGTCGTGGGCGGGGGAGTACTCGGTGCGCACCCGGCCGACCTCGCGCGGGTCGGCCTCGGTGGTGGCGTGGGGGCCGTACCGGCCGGGGACGTTCTCTTCGGTAAACGTGCTCACGGGGGCACACCCTAGCGGTCGGCCGCGACGGGGCAACGGGCGCCCGCCGAATGGCTGTTGCGGTGGGTGCGGAGATGCCCTGGGAGCGCCCCGGCGGTCAGGCGTCGGCCCGGCGCGTGCCGATGGACATGCCGGGACGGCGGCGGTGCACGGTCATGTACGTCAGCCCGGCCGCACCGGCGGTGAGCCCGCGGGCGGAGCCGTGCGGCAGCCAGACCAGGGCGCCCTCGGCCGGCGGCCGGGGCTCGCCGGTCCCGTCCGTGCCGAGCGCGCCGTCGCCGCCGGCGAGGCGGTCCTGGCGGTCGTGGTGATCGTCGCGGTCGTGGTGGGCGGTGCGCCGGCCGCGGTCGTCGCACCGACCGCGGCGGTCGCCGTGCTGCTCCTCGCTCAGCTCGCCGTGGTCCGCCCCGTCCTCAACCGCCGCTCCGACCGCGTCCTCGCGGGCGAGGACCTGCCCCGCTCGCACAGCCACCTCGGGTACGTGGCGCCGGAACTCCTCAAGGCCGCCGCCCTGATCGCCCTGGGAATCGCCCTGCTCACGGCGTGACCGCTCCGCACGACCCCGGCAGGCAGCGTGCCCCCTGCCCTCACGCCGCCGCAGCGTTCGCCGTCCGCTGCGGTGGCCATTGCTCGTGCCAGCGCAGTTCTGACTCCAACTGCGCGGCGAGGGAGACCAGTCGGGGCTCGCTGCCGGCCGGGCCGAGGAGCTGGGCGCCGACCGGCAGGCCGCCGTCCACGAAGCCGACGGGCACGTTCACGCCCGGCCAGCCGAGCACGTTCCACGGCCAGGCGTACGGGCAGGCGGCGATCATCGCGCGGTCCAGGGCCGGCCCGCCCAGCCGGTGCAGCGCGCCGACGAGGGGCGGGGGAGCGGCCGTGGTCGGCGCGAGGATCACGTCGTACGAGGCGAAGAACCGGCCGATCCGTCGGCGCAGCACCGGCTCCGCGCGCCGGGCGGCCCGCAGCGGGACCCCGCCGAGCAGCCGGCCCAGCCGGGCCGCGTCCCGGGTGCGCGGATCGAGCAGCGCCGGGTCGGAGGTCTCGCGGACCAGCTCGGCGATCCCGGCGGTGGCGCGCGGCAGGAAGGCCAGCCCGATCTGCCCGTACGGCGGATCGGCCTCCTCGACCTCGTGTCCCAACGCGGCCAGCCGGTCCGCGAGTTGGACGATCCGGGTGCGGATCCGCGGGTGCAGCCGGGCCGGCAGCGCGGTGAACGGCGGCTTCAGGGACAGCGCGACGCGCAGCCGGCCGGGGTCGCGGCCGACGGCGTCCGCCACCGTGAGGGCGGCCGGCCGGTGCGGGTCCCGGGGGTGGTTGCCGCTCGCCGCGTCCAGCAGCAGGGCCGCGTCGGCGACCGTGCGGGCGAGCGTGCCGTTGACCGTGATCCCGTGGAAGGACTCGGCGCGCGGCCAGGTCGAGATGCGGCCGCGCTGCGGTTTGATGCCGACCAGGTGGGTCCACGAGGCCGGGATCCGCACCGAACCGGCGCCGTCGGAGCCCAGCGCGGCGGGCACGAGTCCGGCGGCGACGGCGGCGGCCGAGCCTCCGGAGGAACCGCCAGGGGTGTGCCCGGTGTGCCACGGGTTGCGGGTGTCCCCGAACGCCGGCCCCTCGGTGAACGGCCACTGACCCAGCTCACAGGTGTTGGTCTTGCCGACGATCACCGCACCGGCCGCGCGCAGCCGCCGTACCGCCTCGGCGTCCGCGGCGGCCGGCGGGAAGTCGCCGCGGCGGCCGAACGCGGTCGGCTCGCCCGTCACGTCCATGTCGTCCTTCACCGCCACCGGCACTCCGAGCAGCGGGCGCCGCGTCCCGGCGGCCAACTCCCGGTCCGCTGCGTCGGCTTCGGCGAGCGCGGCCTCGGCCCGCACGATCCGGAACGCGTTCAGCGTCCCCTGCGTGGCCTCGATCCGCGCCAGCGTCCGCTCCACCAGTGCGCGCGAGGTCACCTCCCCGTGGGCGAGCGCACGGCGCGTCTCCACGAGGCCGGTGGCACGGTCGGGAGTCACGGGCAGCACCTCCGGGAGGCTCCGGGCACGACGTCTACCGAACGGTAACCTCAAGTCCCGGACTTCCACAGCCATTTCACCTCGGGAGGTGGTCGCCCCTCCCGTGATCCACCGTCGGAGTGGGCGCGGGCGGCCGCCGGCGGTCCGGCCGTGCGAGAGGGGGCCGGAGCGGACTCCGGCCCCCTGTGGGGTACGCCCCTCGCGGGTGACCGTGGCCTCAGGCGGCCGCGGCCTCGCCCACGTTGCCGTGCAGACGGGCGACGACCTCGGTCAGCTGGGCGGCGACCTCGGCGTCGTCCGACGGGTGGGTCTCGGCGAACCGGGTCACGGAGCCCGGGATGGACAGCTTGATGTCCTCGATCACCTTGCCGCCGGCGATGCCCACGGCCTTACGGGTGTCGTCCTGCGCCCACACGCCGCCGTACTGGCCGAAGGCGGTGCCGATCACGGCGACGGGCTTGCCGCCGAAGGCGCCGGCGCCGTAGGGGCGGGACAGCCAGTCGATGGCGTTCTTCAGCACGGCGGGGATGGTGCCGTTGTACTCGGGCGAGAACAGCAGGAACGCGTCGGCGGACTGGGCGGCCGCGCGCAGCTTCGCGGCGGCGGCCGGGACGCCGCCCTCGACGTCGATGTCCTCGTTGTAGAAGGGGACGTCGGCCAGACCGTCGTACAGCACGACCTCGGCGCCCTCCGGAGCGAGCTTGACGGCAGCCTCGGCGAGCTGGCGGTTGTGCGAACCGGCGCGGAGGCTGCCGACGAGCGCGAGGATACGAACAGACATGGGAACTCCAAGGGGCTGAAACATCGCTGTTACGATCCGGACCGGGGTCCGTTTAATTGTGTACCACCATAAGCGGACCGCGGTCCAGTTCTGTTCCCGATGCTTTACGCTGACTTCATGTCCGCCGCCCTGCCGCCCTTCCCGACGCCCGAGGAGCCCCTCGACGCTCCCCAGCTGCTTCAGGTCGCGCCCTCCCCCGAGGAGCCGTGCCTGCGCGCCGACGCGGCCCGCAACCGGGCCCGCCTGCTGGAGGCCGCGGCCCGGCTGATCGCCGAGCACGGCGTGGCCGGCGTCACCATGGAGGCCGTCGCCGCGGCGGCCCAGGTGGGCAAGGGCACGGTGTTCCGCCGCTTCGGCGACCGTACGGGGCTGCTGATGGCCCTGCTCGACCACTCGGACCGGCAGCTCCAGGCCGACTTCCTGGGCGGGCCCCCGCCACTGGGCCCCGGGGCGCCACCCCTGGACCGGCTGCGCGCGTTCGGCGTGGCGGTGCTGTACCGCTCCGCCGAGCAGCTCGACCTCCAGCTGGCCGCCCAGCCGGACCCCACCCGGCGTTTCTCGCATCCGGCGATCGGGGCGCGGCGCACGCACATCGCGATGCTGTTGCGGCAGATCGTGCCGGACGCCGACTGCGACCTGTTGTCCCAGACGCTGCTGGCCTCGCTCGACCCGGCGCTGATCCATCATCAGCACCGCCAGCGCGGGATGCCCATGGAGCGGCTGGAGGCCGGTTGGACCGACCTGGTCGCCCGGGTGACCCGCACCGAGCCGCAACCTTGCTGACGCTCGCTCAGGAGTGCTCGGCGAACAGGTCGAGCAGCCCCTGCGGGGCGTCGGCGCGCAGCAGCCGGTCGCTGTTCTGGGCCGACTCCCGCGCGGACACCTCGGCACGCCGGAACATCCGGTCCTCGTAACGCGCCAGCGCGGCCTCGCGGTTCCCGGGGTGCGCGACCAGCGCGAGGCCCAGTTCGGCGCCGTCGATCAGCGCCAGGTTGGCGCCCTCGCCCGCGAACGGCGACATCAGATGCGCCGCGTCCCCGAGCAGGGTGACCCCGGGCACCCGCTCCCAGCGGTGCCCGACCGGCAGCGCGTGGATGCGCCGGGGCACCAACGGCCCGTCCGCGTCGGCGACCAGGGCCCGCAGGCGCTCGTCCCAGCCGTCGAACTCCTTCAGCACGGCCGCCTTCGCCGCCTCCGGGTCGCCGAAGTCGATGCCGTCCAGCCACTCCTCCGGCGCCTCGACGGCCGTGTAGACGTGCAGACTGCCGTCGCTCTCGCGGTGCGCGAGGAACCCCCGGCCCGCGCCGAGCGCGAACAGCATGCCGCCGCCGACCACCGCCGCGCTCGCCGGGTGCCGCAGGTCGGCCTCCCGCAGATCCGCCTCGACGAACGACACCCCCGTGTACGCGGGCCGGGCGGGGGAGAGCAGCGGGCGGATCCGGGACCAGGCGCCGTCCGCGCCGACCAGCAGGTCCGTGGTGAACGCCGTGCCGTCGGCGAGCGTCACCTCGTGCCGGCCGCCGCCCAGCGGGCGCGCCCCGGTGACCTTGGCGCCCCAGCGGACCGTGCCCTCGGGCAGCGAACCGAGCAGCAGCGCGCGCAGCTCGCCCCGGTCGATCTCGGGCCGGCCGCCGGTGCCGTCGTCGGACTCGGCCAGCCGGACCGTGCCGCACCGGTCGAGCACCCGCACGGCCTGGCCGCCGGGAAGGACCCGCCGCAGGAACTCCTCGTGCAGCCCGGCGGCGCGCAGCGCCTGCTGGCCGGAGTCGTCGTGGATGTCGAGCATGCCGCCCTGGGTCCGTGCGCCTGCCGAGGCCTCCAGGTCGAACAGGGCGGCCTCGACGCCGTGCACCCGCAGCACCCGGGCGAGCACGAGTCCCCCGAGCCCCGCACCGACGACGGCGACGGGGTGGTGCGGGAGGGGAGAGGAAGAGGGAAGGGAAGAAGAGCTGGTCATGGTGGGCTCCTGGGAGGTGGTGCGTCAGTCGGGCACCGACGTTCGCTCGATGCCGTTGATCAGGGTCTGGAAGGTCCACGACAGGCGGGCCTCGGGGGTGCCGGACAGCAGGGCGCCGGCGCTCTCGGCGATGCGCGGGTGGGTGTCGGCAGGTGATGCGCGCAGGGCGCGGGACAGTGCCTGCCAGTCGGCCGGGGACTCCTCCCCGGCGTGCTCCGCGGCGGTCGCGGTGGCGTGCTGGAGCAGCAGGTCGACGCCCCACGCCGCCTGCGCGTGCGGCACCCCGCCCTCGTGGAGCAGCTCCAGCAGGGTCTCGATGAGCCGCAGATAGTGCGGGCCGCTCGGCCGTGCGGTCAGAGCCGAGCGGGCGAGGCTCGGGTGGTCCAGGAGCATCGCCGTGTACGCGGTGAGCACCTGCTCCAGCCGCTCCCGCCAGTCGCCCGCGGCCGGGGCGGGCCCGATGGTGCCGAGCAGTTCGTCCAGGACGGCCGCGTGCAGCTCGTCGGTGTTGCGGACGTACACGTACAGCGAGGCCGGACCGGTGTCCAGCTCCTGTGCGAGGCGCCGCATGGTCACCTTGCGCAGCCCCTCCGCGCGCAGGATCGCGACGGCGGCGGTGACGATGCCCTCCCGGGTGAGGGCGGGCTTGGCGGGGCGCTCGCGGCGGGAGCGGGAGGGGTGCGGGGAGCCGGGGGGGTCGGGAACGGTCATGGATCCACCCTAACGAACATGTTCGTCGCGAACAAGTTCGTAGCGAACATGTTCCTCCGATGGTGTGGAATCCCGGACCGCACGGGATTTCGTCGAACGATGAATCACGTCGCCCCGCCCGATCCCGGCCCCCGCGCCTCTGCCAAGATGCGGTCTGTCATGGTGCAGATACCGAACACGCCCACGAGCGCCGACGTCGCCCGCCTGGCCGGAGTCTCCCGCGCGACCGTGTCCTATGTCCTCAACAACACCAGTGCCGTACGGATCAGCGAGCCGACGCGCCGGCGCGTCCACGAGGCCGCCCGGGAACTGGGGTACGTGCCCCACGCCGCCGCCCGCAGCCTGCGCGCCGGGCACAGCCGTATGGTCCTGATGCCCGCCCCCGCGATTCCGGCGGGCCCCCTCTACAGCGGGTTCCTCAACGAACTCCAGCAGGCGCTCGGCCGTCTGGACTACACCGTCGTGCAGTACGGCACGGACGGCTCACGCGGCGACGAAGCCGCCCGCGCCTGGGCCGAGTTGCGGCCGGTCGCCGTCCTGGTGCCCGGCGCGGAACTGGGGCCGCAGGGGGTGCAGGTCCTCAAGCGCTCCGGTGCCCGGGCGGTGGTCACGCTCGGCCCCGTGCGCGTCGACGGCGCGCACGCCCTGTTGACGGACCACGACGCGGTCGGCCACTGCGCGGGCGCGCATCTGCACGCCGTCGGCCGGCGCCGGATCGGGGTCGTGGTACCACGGGAACCCGGCCTGGAGTTCTACTCGCGGCCCCGGCTCGCCGGTGTGCGCGAGGCCCTGCGCGGCACGGACGCGGCCGCGACCGAACTGCCGCTCGCGTACACGGAGGCGTCCGCCGCCCGACTCGCCGCCAAGTGGCGGGAGCTGGGGCTCGACGCCGTGTTCGCCTACAACGACGAGTACGCGATGCTGCTGATGCGCGCCCTGCAGGACGAAGGGGTCCGGGTCCCCGAGGACGTGGCCGTGATCGGCGCCGACGACCTGATGCTCGGCCGGTTGCTGCGCCCCCGCCTCAGCACGGTCCACGTCGACCTGCCGTCCGGCCGCGACCTGGCCGACCTGGTCGACCGGGCGGTGCGCGACCCCGGCGGCGAGCCGGAGGTGCACACGGTGCTGGGGGCCTCGGTCGTCCGGCGGGAGTCCACCTGACCCGCCCGACCGGGGCCCCGGCCCGTGCACCCGTACGCTCGCCGTCGCGCTACTGCGCGCCGCCCTGCTGGGCGGCCACGCTCTTGCGGACCTCGTCCATGTCCAGCTTCCGCGCCTGGCCGATGACGTCCGTCAGGGCGGCCTCGGGCAGGGCGCCCGGCTGGGCGAACACGGCGATCTTGTCCCGGACGATCATCAGCGTCGGGATCGACTGGATGCTGAAGGCCTGCGCCAGCTCCGGCTGTGCCTCGGTGTCCACCTTGCCGAAGACCAGGTCGGGGTTGGCCTCGGCGGCCTTCTCGTAGACCGGCGCGAACTGCCGGCACGGCCCGCACCAGGACGCCCAGAAGTCGATGAGAACGAACTCGTTCTCGGTGACCGTCTGGTCGAAGTTGTCCTTGGTCAGCTCCACGGTGCTGCTCATGGTGTGAATCCCTACTTCCCGGTGTGGGGGTTGTGCCGTCGGCGCAAACACGGCTGTCAGGCCGCCTATTCCACAGGTGCACGCCTGCGTGTCCGCAGGCGCACACCTGTGTGTCCGCGCGCGTACCCATGTGGCCGCCGCGCACACCACCCGCCAGACTGACCCCATGACGGAAACGGAATCCATCGCGTACGACGTCGTGGTGCTCGGGGCCGGACCCGTGGGGGAGAACGTGGCCGACCGCACCCGTGCGGCCGGACTCACCACCGCGATCGTCGAGGGCGAGCTGGTCGGCGGTGAGTGCTCGTACTGGGCCTGCATGCCCAGCAAGGCCCTGCTCAGGCCCGTGATCGCCCAGGCGGACGCGCGCCGCCTGCCCGGCCTCGACCGGGCGGTCCAGGGCCCGCTCGACACCCCCGCGGTCCTCGCCCGCCGCGACGACTACACGTCCCACTGGAAGGACGACGGCCAGGTCGCCTGGGTCGAGGGCATCGGCGCCGACCTGTACCGAGGCCACGGCCGGCTCGCGGGTCCCCGGACGGTCACCGTGACCGCGCCGTCGGGCGCGGTCACCACCCTCACCGCCCGGCACGCCGTCGCCGTCTCCACCGGCACCCGCGCCCAACTGCCCGACCTGCCCGGACTCGCCGAGGTCAAGCCCTGGACCAGCCGGGAGGCGACCAGCGCGGAGGCGGCGCCCGGCCGGCTGATCGTCGTCGGCGGCGGTGTGGTCGCCACCGAGATGGCCACCGCCTGGCAGGCCCTCGGCTCCCGGGTCACCCTCCTCGTCCGGGGCAAGGGCCTGCTGAACCGCATGGAGCCCTTCGCCGGGGAACTGGTCGCCGAGGCGCTCACCGACGCGGGTGCCGACGTCCGCACCGGCACGTCCGTGGCGTCGGTGACCCGGGAGAACGGCACGGTCGTGGTGGTCACCGACGCGGGCGACCGGCTGGCGGCCGACGAGATCCTCTTCGCCACCGGCCGGGTCCCGCACACCGACGACATCGGCCTCGACACCGTCGGCCTTGCCCCCGGCCAGTGGCTGGACGTGGACGACAGCCTGCGCGTCACCGGCACCGACTGGCTGTACGCCGTCGGCGACGTCAACCACCGTGCTCTCCTCACCCACCAGGGCAAGTACCAGGCCCGCATCGCCGGCGCCGCCATCGCGGCCCGCGCCGCCGGCCATCCCCTCCCGGAGGAACCCTGGGGCGCGCACGCCGCCACCGCGGACCATCACGCCGTCCCCCAGGTCGTCTTCACCGACCCCGAGGCGGCCGCGGTCGGCCTCTCCCTCGCCGAGGCGGAAGCGGCCGGCCACCGTGTCCGCGCCGTCGACGTCGAGTTCTCCTCGGTCGCCGGAGCGGGTCTGTACGGCGACGGCTACAAGGGCCGCGCCCGTATGGTCGTCGACCTGGAGGACGAGATCCTGCGCGGCGTCACGTTCGTCGGTCCCGGCGTCGGTGAACTCATCCACTCCGCCACGGTCGCCGTCGCCGGACACGTCCCGGTCAGCCGGCTGTGGCACGCGGTCCCGTCGTACCCGACCCTGAGCGAGGTGTGGCTGCGGCTGCTGGAGGCGTACCGCGACAACTGACCGCCCGGCGGGCGGAGTTCGGCTGACGCGGCGTCGGGGTCTACGGTAGGTCGAAGCCGAGGGCCTCGGCTGCCGCCCGCGGTGCCGGCTGGGCCCACAGGGCCGCGGCGGCCTCGTTCGTGGACAGGGAGCGCAGTTCGGCGCGGTCCAGGTAGAGGGTGCCGTCGAGGTGGTCCGTCTCGTGCTGGACGATGCGCGCCGGCCAGCCGGCGAACTCCTCGTCCAGGGCGCGGCCCTGCTCGTCCTGGCCGCGCAGCCGTACCGCGGCGTGCCGGGCCACCACCGCCTGCCAGCCCGGCACGCTCAGGCAGCCCTCGAAGAACGCGGCACGCGCATCGCCGACGGGCTCGTACACCGGGTTGACCAGAACCCGGAACGGCTGCGGGACGCGGCCCCGGACCACGGCCACCTCCTCGGGCACCGGGGCGGGGTCCTCGACGACCGCGATCCGCAGTGGCACGCCGACCTGCGGCGCGGCGAGACCCACACCGGGAGCGGCGTGCATGGTCAGGCGCAGGGCCTCGACGAAGCGGGCCAGCAGGGCGGGGCCGAGCTGACCGTCGTACGGCACGGCGGCGCGCCGCAGCACGGGCTGTCCGGCGGCGACGATGGGCAAGGGACCGCCGGCGGCGAGGAGTTCCTCGACCCGCTCGGCGGGCGGCGCGTGATCAGGGGAGGGTGCCATCGCGTCAGGATGCCATGCCACCGTGCCGGCGGCGGCCCCGGTACACGCGCCGAGGGCCCGGTCCCCGTACGGAACCGGGCCCTCGGCCCGCGTTCACTCCCGCGGGAGGTCGCCCGCGAGCGCCGAGGCGATCCGCAGGTGCCGCTCCGCCTCCTCGTGCCGGGCCTGCCGCTGGAGCGTGCGCCCCAGCAGAAGCCGGGCGTAGTGCTCCACCGGGTCACGCTCGACGATGGTCAGCAACTCGGCTTCGGCGCGGCGCAGTTGGGCCGAGTGGTAGTAGGCGCGGGCCAGCAGCAGCCGGGGTCCCGTCTGCTCCGGCACCTCCTCGACCAGCCCGGTCAGCACCCGTGCCGCGCCCGCGTAGTCCCTGGCGTCGAAGAACTGCCGCGCACGCTCCCAGCGCTCGGCGGGCGTTCCGTGGTCGTAGTACGTGGTCTCCACTCGCGTCTCCACTGTGACCTCCTTCGACGGCCCCAACAGGACGCGTTCGTTCAATATTCCACTAGCTGTTCCGTGTCTCGGGGCACCGTGCGGGGCGAGGACGCGCTCCAGGACGGCGCGCGCGGCGCAGTGGGCGAGGCCGATGACGCGGGAGTCGACAGGGGGTGCGCTCCAGCAGGCCGGCCGACCCCAGGCCGCGGGCCGGCCTGGAGGCCACCAGTGCGTACGGGGCGTGCGTGAGCCCCAGCGGGGCCACCGCCGTTCACGCCGGCACCCGTGAGCGCGCCGCACTTCCCGGTTACGGTGCTGCCATGCCCCAGGAACTCCCGGATCCCGCCCTGATCGAACGGCTCCGCCGTGACCTGCCCGAGGGGCGCGTCGTCACCGACCCCGCCGTGCTCGCGGGGTACGCGCACGACGAGGCCGCGTGGGCGCCCCACGGACAGCCCGCGGCGGTCGTACGGCCGCGGACCGCAGAGGAGGTGCGGACGGCCGTCCGCGCCTGCCTCGACCACGCGGCCCCGGTGGTCGCCCGCGGGGCCGGCACCGGTCTGTCCGGCGGCGCGAACGCCGTCGACGGGGCGGTGGTGCTGTCCACCGAGGCCATGACCGCCATCAGGCGCATCGACCCGCTGGAGCGGCTCGCGGTCGTCGAACCCGGCGTCGTCAACGAGGATCTGCGCACCGCCTGCGCCGCGCACGACCTCTGGTACCCGCCGGACCCGGCCAGCGCCCGCTGGTCCACCATCGGCGGCAACGTGGCCACGAACGCGGGCGGGCTGTGCTGTGTGAAGTACGGCGTCACCCGCGACTACGTGCTGGGCCTGGAGTTCGTCACCGGCACCGGGGAACTCGTCCGCGTCGGCCGCCGTACGGCCAAGGGCGTCGCGGGCTACGACCTCACCGGCCTGATGGTCGGCTCCGAGGGCACCCTCGGCGTGATCACCGAGGTGACGCTCCGGCTACGGCCCAGCCGCCCGCCGGAGCACACGGTCGCCGCGTACTTCTCGTCCCCCGTGGACGCGGGCCGCGCGGTCGCCGCGGTGGCCGCCGCCGGGGTCGTCCCCTCGGCCCTCGAACTCATCGACCGGTACTGCCTCCAGGCCGTCGACGCGTGGCAGCGGATGGGACTGTCCGCCGACGCCGACGTGGTCCTGCTCGGCCGCACCGACGCGCCCGGCAAGGCGGGCGACGAGGAGGCCGACACCATGCTGCGCTGCTTCGAGGACGCGGGCGCCACCTGGGCCGAGCGCTCCACCGACCCGCAGGAGGCGGACGCCCTGTTCGAGGCCCGCCGGCTCGCCTACCCGGCCGTGGAACGGCTCGGCCCGGTGCTCACCGAGGACGTCTGCGTCCCCAGGTCCGCCGTCCCCGAGATGCTCGGCCGCATCCACGCCATCGCCGCGCGCCGCGACACGCTCATCGCCAACATCGCGCACACCGGGGACGGCAACCTGCATCCGCTGCTCATCACCCGGCCGGGCGACGACGCGGCGCGGGAGCGGGCGCAGGCCGCCTTCGACGAGATCATCTCCGAGGCGCTGGCGCTGGGCGGCACGGTCACCGGCGAGCACGGGGTCGGCCTGCTCAAGCGGGAAGGGCTGCGCGCCGAGCTGGGCCCGCAGGTGATGGCACTCAATCAGGCCGTCAAGGACGCCCTCGACCCCCGCGGCCTGCTCAACCCCGGCAAGGTCATCGGCCGGTGAGGCGGCCCGCGGCGTGCTGCCCGCGGCGCTAGGGTCGCCCGCATGACCGACGACTCCCTGCGCTCCGTGACCGTCGAGCGCACCAGCACCGGCCGCTTCGTGGCCACCAACGCCCGCGGCGGCTCCGTCCCCTTCGGCACCGGGGCCGCCGGGGACACCGAGTTCACCCCGGTCGAGCTGCTCCTCGCGGCGCTCGGCGGCTGCACGGCGGTCGACGTGGACGTCGCGACCACCCGGCACGCGGAGCCCACGTCCTTCACCGTCGCCGTGCAGGGCACCAAGGTCGACGACGACCTCGGCAACCGCCTCACCGACCTCACCGTGACCTTCCACGTCACGTTCCCCGACGGCGAGGGCGCCGAGCGGGCCCGGGCCATCCTGCCCCGGGCCGTCAAGACCTCCCACGACCGGCTCTGCACGGTCAGCCGCACGGTGGAGACGGGAACACCCGTGACGGCGACCGTCGCGGACGCCTGACTCCGTGTAACACCGAGGCGTGCCGACATACTCCGAGTTGCCGGGTATTCCGGACCGTTTGCTGCGGCAGTGTGTCGGCCTCATGGCGGGACCGGCCCAAGCCTGGCCTTCTCCGCAAGGTACGAACCAAAGTGATGATCACGCCCTGGGGAGGTGCTGCGGATGGTCCGCTCCGTGCTGCGCAAAGCGGCCGGCTGGCTGCTGATGATCGTGGTCGCGACCAACGCCACGTACTTCCTGGCCAGTTGGTTCCTGGACCCCCGGTCCAACTTCAAGGACCTGCGGCCCGTCCGCAGCGAGGCCCAGATCGACCGGGCCCTCGCGCCGTACGACCTCGACCCGCGGGTCCCGCTGGTGCACCGCTGGTGGGACTGGCTCACCTCGGTGGTCCTCCACTTCGACTGGGGGAAGTCACCCACCGGCGTCTCCGTCAACGGCGAGGTCGGCTACCGGGCGCTGGTCAGCGCGGAGTTGGTCCTCGTCGCGACGGTCCTGTCCGTCGTCGTCGGCGTCGCGCTCGGGGTGTACACCGCGGCCCGGCAGTACGGCTTCGCCGACAGGATCTCGCAGGCGGTGTCCATCGCGGTGCTCAACGTCCCGACGTCCGTGGCCGCGCTCGCGGTGGTCTTCGCCGCCATCTGGCTCAACCAGCACGCCGGACTTCACTTCCTCTACGTCGCCGGGGAGAACTCACCCGACGTCACCGGAACACTCCCGGTCATCGGCGACCGCCTGCTGCACCTGATCCTGCCGACCCTGACCCTGACCCTGATGGGGTACGTCGGGTATCACCTGACCCAGCGTTCGCTGCTCCTCGACACGATCGACGCCGACTTCGTGCGCACCGCCCGGGCCACCGGGCTCACCCGCGGCCAGGCGATCCGCCGGCACGCGCTGCGGGCCGCGCTCATCCCGACGGCGGCCTCCGTGGCGTTCGGCGTCCCCGCGATCTTCACCGGTGCCGTCATCACCGAGACGGTCTTCGGCTGGAACGGCATGGGCCGCTACTTCGTCCAGACCATCGCCAAGAACGACGTGCACGGCGCGGTCGCGACGGCCGCCTTCGCCGCGGCCCTCACCGCGATCGGCGCGATCCTCGCGGACATCGCCACGGTCTTCCTCGACCCGAGAGTGAGAGTGAGCTGACGTGGCCACCGACGCGACCCCGAACGCCCCGGCGCGCACGACGTCCGACGCCCCGTCCGGTACGGCGGCCCACTCCGCGCCGCAGCGGACCGAGCTCGGCCTCGGCCGGCTCTATCTGCGCCGCTTCACCCGCAACCGCCCCGCCGTCGCCGGCGTGGTGATCCTCCTGCTGCTGGTGCTGTTCAGCACCGTCGGCGACCGGATCACCTCCTACGCCTACACCGACGCCGACTTCACCGCGCTCACCCGTCCGCCGAGCGCCGCGCACTGGTTCGGCACCAACCAGGGCGGCAACGACATCTACGCCTGCGCCGTGCACGGGCTCCAGCGCTCCCTGATGATCGCGGCGAGCGTGTCCGTGCTGACGATCGTCGTCGCCGCGCTCGTCGGCGCCGGCGCCGCCTACGCCGGCGGCCGCGTCGAGCGGGCGACCCTCGCCCTCGTCCACTTCCTGCTGATCGTCCCGTCGTTCCTCATCCTCGCCCTGGTCTCGCACCGGCTCGCGGGCGACTGGCGTGTCCTGATCGTCGTCCTCACCGTGTTCGGCTGGATGCCGACCGCGCGGGTGATCTGGTCCGTCTCGACCTCGCTGCGCGAACGGGACTACGTGACGGCGGCGCGGTTCATGGGCGTCGGCCCGCTGCGCATCGTCCTGCGCCACATCATCCCCAACCTGGGCTCCCTGCTGATCGTCAACCTCACCCTGGGCGTCGTCACGACCGTGCTCAGCGAAACCGCCCTGTCGTTCCTCGGGTTCGGCGTGCAGACCCCGGACGTCTCCCTCGGCACGATGCTCGCGGACGGGGCGGGCACCGTCACCAGCGCCCCCTGGCTGTTCGCCTTCCCCGCGGGACTCGTCGTCCTGCTCACCGTGTCGATGACGCTCATCGGCGACGGACTGCGCGACGCCCTCGACCCCACGTCCGTGACCGGCTCGGCGGGAGGCCGACGATGACCCTCGCGACCCCCGCGCCCAGCCCCGCGGCCGCCGGCGCGCCCGCCCCCGTGCTCTCCGTGCGGGACCTGCGGATCTCCTTCCCCTCCGAGGCCGGCCCCGTCGAGGCGGTACGCGGCATCGGCTTCGACCTGCTGCCCGGCCGCACCCTGTGCATCGTGGGCGAGTCCGGCTCCGGCAAGTCGGCCACCGCGACGGGCATCATGGGCCTGCTGCCGCCCTCCGCCGACGTCGGCGGCCATGTGCTGCTGGAGGGCCGCGACCTGATCGGCCTGGACGACCGGGAGCTGTCCCGCGTCCGCGGCAGATCCATCGGCATGGTCTTCCAGGACCCCCTCTCCGCGCTCACCCCGATCTTCTCCGTGGGCCGACAGCTCTCCGACGCCCTGCGGGTCCACCAGGACCTGACCCGGCGCGCCGCCTGGGAACAGGCCGTCGAACTCCTCGACCTCGTCGGCATCCCGGACCCGCGCGGCCGCGCCGCCGCCTTCCCGCACGAGTTCTCCGGCGGCATGCGCCAGCGCGTGGTCATCGCCCTGGCCATCGCCAACCGGCCCTCCGTCCTCGTCGCCGACGAGCCCACCACCGCGCTCGACGTCACCGTCCAGGCGCAGATCCTCGACGTCCTGCGCCGGGCGCAGCGCGAGACCGGCGCCGGACTCGTCCTCATCACCCACGACCTCGGGGTCGTCGCGGGCCACGCGGACGACGTCGCCGTCATGTACGCGGGCCGGTTCGTGGAACACGCGGGCGTCGAGGAGCTGTTCCGCCGGCCGACGATGCCGTACACCGCGCGGCTGCTCGCCGCCGTACCGACCGTGGACGGCGGCGAGCGCCGGCCTCTCGTCCCCATCGGCGGGGAACCGCCCGCCCTGGTCGGCCTGGAGGCCGGCTGCCCCTTCGCGAGCCGCTGCGCCGTCGCCCTCGACGCCTGCCGCGCCGACGAACCCGCGCTGCGTCACGTCGGCGGGCACGGGCAGGCGGCCTGCCTGCGGGCCGAGGAGATCGCCGACGGCACCCTCGACCCGGCGGGCGGTGCCGCACCGGCCGACGACCGGGTGCCCGCGGTCCGTGCCGGGGCCGGTGAGGTGGTGCTGCGCGTCGAGGACCTCGTGAAGACCTTCCCGGTCACCAGGGGCGCCCTCCTCAAACGCCGGATCGGCACGCTGCACGCCGTCAACCGCGTCGGCTTCGAGCTGCGCGCCGGCGAAACCCTGGGCCTCGTGGGCGAGTCCGGCAGCGGCAAGACGACGACGCTCATGGAGATCCTGCGGATGCGGCGGCCCGAGGGCGGCCGGATCGAGATCGCCGGCACCGACGTCGCCACGCTCGCCCCCGGTGCGCGCGCCCGCGCGCTGCGGCAGGACGTCCAGATCGTCATGCAGGACCCGCTCGGCGCCCTGGACCCGCGCATGCCGGTCTTCCAGCTCCTCGCCGAACCCCTGCGGGCCGCCGGCCGGGACCGCGCCTCGATCCGCACCCGGGTGCGCGAACTGCTGGCCCTGGTCGGCCTGGACGACACGGCGGGCGCGCGGTTCCCGGCCGCGCTCTCCGGGGGCCAGCGCCAACGCGTCGGCATCGCCCGCGCCCTGGCGACGGAGCCGAAGCTGCTCGCCCTGGACGAGCCGCTGTCCGCCCTCGACGTCTCCGTGCAGGCCGGGGTGATCAACCTGCTGGCACGCCTCAAGGCCCAACTCGGCCTCGCCTACCTCGTGGTCGCGCACGACCTGGCCGTGATCCGGTACGTCTGCGACCGCGTCGCGGTGATGTACCTCGGCCACATCGTCGAGACCGGCGAGACCGAGGCCGTCTTCGCCGACCCCCGACACCCTTACACCCGGGCGCTGCTGTCCGCGGTCCCGGTGCCCGACCCGGCGCGGGAGCGCGCCCGCGAACGCATCGTCCTGGAGGGCGAGCAGCCCGGCGCCGCCCGACTGCCCGCCGGCTGCGTCTTCGTGGACCGCTGTCCGCTGTACCGCCGCGCCGACGACACCGTACGGCACCTCTGCCGTACCGAGCGCCCCGCGCCCGCCCCCGTGCCCGGCCGCCCCGGCCACCAGTACGCCTGCCACGCGGTCTGACCCGCCCGTCTCCGGCACCGCGTCCACCCTCCGCACCCCCCGCCGACCCAGAAGGAACGATCTGTCATGCGCGCACGACTGGCCCTGCCCGTCGCTCTCCTCGCCGCGATCTGTGTCACCGCCACCGCGTGCCGGTCCTCGTCCGGCACGGGCTCGGACGCGAAGGACACCCCGGCTGCGGCGTCGGGGGCCGCCGACTACAACCCCACGCCGTACGACCGGATCAAGGACGGCGGCACCTACACCTCCGCCGGGACCTTCGACGACCAGGGCAACCCGTTCAACGTCAACGCGACGCTGACCGCGAGCCGGGTGTGGTCCTGGTACAACGCCGACGCGATCACCTACTCGCCGACCGGCGACGTGCAGTACAACCCCGACTACTTCAGCGATGTGAAGGTGTCCGTCGAGGGCGGCGACCAGAAGGTCACGCTGACCATCAACCCCAAGGCCGTCTTCAACGACGGCACCCCGATCGACTGGACCGCGATCAGGGCCACCTGGCAGGCGAACAACGGCTCGGACAAGGCCTACGCCGCCTCGTCCACGGACGGCTACGACCGGATCACCTCCGTCGAGAAGGGCGAGAACGCCAAGCAGGCCGTGCTCACCTTCAAGGGCGTCGACCCCTCCTGGTCCAGCCTGTTCACGACCTTCCTGCACCCCAAGGCGGCCACGGTCGAGAACTTCGACAAGGCCTACGTCAAGAAGGCCCATCCGGAGTGGGGCGCGGGACCGTACACGATCGGCTCCTGGGACACCCACTCGGGGAACATCACCTTCGTCCGCAACCCCAAGTGGTGGGGCCGGAAAGGCAAGTTGGACAAGCGCGTCTACGTCAACCTGGAGTCGACCGCCGCGGTCAACGCCTTCAAGAACGGCCAGCTCGACTCCGTCCCCGCCGTCGACGCCGAGAGCCTCAAGCAGGTCAAGGGGCTCAAGGGCACCGAGATCCGCCGCGGCGGCAGCCCCTTCGAGTACTCCCTCTACCTCAACACCAAGTCCCCGCTCCTCGCGGACAGGGCCGTGCGCGAGGCCGTCGAGGAGAGCGTCGACCGCACCCAGATCGCGAAGATCCGGTTCCAGGGCCTCGACTACCGGGAGCCGCTGCCCGGTTCGGCCGTGCTGTACAGCTTCCAGAAGGGCTACCAGGACAACGTCTCGGCCGTGCTGACGTACGCGCCGGCGCAGGCGCGGAAGGAACTCGACGCGGCGGGCTGGAAGCCCGGAAGCGACGGCGTCCGGGCCAGGAACGGCAGGAAGCTGGAGATCGGCTACACGCTCCTCGGCGACGACCCGCTGGGCAAGGCCACGGCCGGCGCCCTCGCCGCGATGCTGAAGCAGGCCGGCATCCGGCTCGTCATCGACAAGGCCGACGAGGCCGACTTCGCCGGCATCCTCAGCGGACGCAAGTTCGACCTGTTCGTCTCCGGCAACCGCTCCACGGACCCGTTCGGCGCCCGCTACCTGTGCGACTTCTACTGCTCGGACCGTGACTCCAACATCACCGGCGCCGGCACGCCCGCGCTGGACAAGGAGATCCGCGCGACCGGCGCCATCGCCGACCGCGACCGGCAGATCACGGCGGTCAACAAGGTAGAGCGCGACGCTCTGCGGCAGTACGCCTTCCTCCCGCTGTACAGCGGTCCTTCGACCTACGCAGTGAAGAAGGGCCTCGCCAACATCGGCGCGACCATCTTCTACAACCCGCTCCCGGAGACGGTGGGTTGGCAGAAGTGACCTCAGGGGTGTGATCATCCGTGGGGAGGATGCGAGGGCCGTCCACCCCCGATGAGGATGTCCGGGCCATGTTCGTCCGTCACGGAAGGGACATCCCTTGCGCATCCCCCGGTTATTCGGAACAGCCCTGGCCACCACGCTGCTGCTGACCGTCGCGGCGCCGGTCGCGTCCGCCGCCGCGAGACCGGCCGCCGCGCCGCCCGCACCGGCCGCGCTGGACCCGGCGGCGCTCGGCCGGACGCTCGACGCGGTGCACGACGCGGGCATGTACGGCATCTACTCCTCCGTGCGCGACGGCTCCGACCGGTGGGCCGGCGCGTCCGGGGTCGCCGACGTGGACACGGGCCGCCCGGTGCGCGCGGACATGCGGCACCGGATCGGCAGCATCAGCAAGACGTTCGCCGCCGTGGCCGTCCTCCAGCAGGTCGAGCGCGGCCGGATCCGCCTCGACGCGCCCATCGGCGACTACCTGCCGGACCTGATCCCGGGTGAGCGCGGCCGCGAGATCACCGTCCGTATGCTGCTCAACCACACCAGCGGCATCGGCGACTACGTCCTGAGCGCCTTCCCCTCGCTCGCGCAGGGGTCGACCGCCAGCCTCGACGAGGACCGCTTCCGCTCCGTCCCGCCCGAGGAACTGGTCCGGCTCGGACTGGCCGCGCCCGCCACCGGCCGGCCCGGCGAGAAGTGGTCGTACTCCAACACCAACTACGTCATCGCCGGACTGCTGCTCGCCAAGGTCACCGGCCAGGACCCCGAGGCGTACATCACCCGCCACGTGATCGACCGGGCCGGACTGCGGCACACCTCCTACCCGCGTTCCGCGTACATCCGGGGCCCGCACGCCCGCATGTACGAGAGCTACTACGGCCTGATCGACCCGCCACGCGACTACAGCGTCTACGACATGTCCTGGGCCTACACGGCGGGCGCGATCGTCTCCACCACCGACGACCTGAACCGGTTCTACCGCGCCCTGCTGGGCGGAACGCTCGTCGGACCCGAGGCCCTCCGGCAGATGCGGACCACCGTTCCGGCGGGCGGCGGCATGAACTACGGACTCGGCATCTACTCCGTCGACGTGACCGGCTGCGGCCGCTTCTGGGGGCACGACGGCGCGGTCTTCGGCGCCGGCACCGTCGCCCTGTCCAGCCCCGACGGCAGCCGCCAGGTGGCCGTGGGCTGGAACCTCATGAAGTACGAGCGCCTCAACTCCGACGGCACCGGCTTCGAACCGAGCCCGATCGACGACGCCCTGGGCCACTACGTCGTCGCGGCCCTGTGCCCGTCGGCGACACCGCCCGCGGCCCGCACGGCGGCCACCTCGCTGCGGCGGATCCTGACCGTCACGGGCGCGGGCACCGTCACGGGCACGGACCTCTCGCCGGCCCCCTGGGTCGCGGCACTGCGCTGACGGCACCGCACGGCACGACGGCGGGCGGGCCGGTCCGGCGTCACGGCGGGCCCGGGTCGGCGGAGCGGGGAGGCCGGGCCCAGCCCAGGGACCGCTCCACCGCCCGCTGCCAGTTCTCGTACTCCGCCTCCCGCAGCGCGGGGTCCATGTCGGGCAGCCACTGCCCGGCCCGGTGCCAGTTGCGGCGCAGCACCTCCAGGTCCGGCCAGTAGCCGGCGGCGAGCCCGGCCGCGTACGCGGCGCCGAGCGAGACCGTCTCGGCGACCATGGGCCGCACCACGGGCACGTCCAGCACGTCGGCCACGAACTGCATGAGCAGGTTGTCCGCGGTCATGCCCCCGTCCACCTTGAGCTGCTGGAGGGGGACCGAGGAATCGGCGTTCATGGCGTCGACGACCTCTCGGGTCTGCCACCCGGTGGCCTCCAGCACGGCCCGCGCCAGGTGCCCCTTGGTGATGTACGAGGTGAGGCCGACGATGACCCCGCGGGCGTCGCTGCGCCAGCGCGGCGCGAACAGCCCCGAGAAGGCGGGGACGATGTAGCAGCCGCCGTTGTCCTCGACCGTCCGGGCGAGGGTCTCGATCTCCGGAGCGCTGCTGATCAGGCCCAGCCGGTCCCGGAACCACTGGACGAGCGCTCCGGTGACGGCGATCGAGCCCTCCAGGGCGTAGGCCGGCCGCTGGTCCCCGATCTTGTAGGCGACGGTGGTGAGGAGCCCGTGCCGGGACCGCACCATGTCGGCGCCGGTGTTGAGGAGCAGGAAGCTGCCCGTTCCGTACGTGCACTTCGCCTCGCCGGGGGAGAAGCAGGTCTGGCCGAAGAGCGCGGCCTGCTGGTCGCCCAGCGCGGCCGTGATGGCGACGCCCGGCAGCAGCGCGCGGGCATCGCCGTACAGCTCGGCGGACGACCGGATCTCGGGCAGCATCGAGCGGGGCACTCCGAAGAAGGCGAGCAGTTCGTCGTCCCAGGTCAGCGAGCGGATGTTCATCAGCATCGTGCGGCTGGCGTTGGTCGCGTCGGTGATGTGCAGGCCCCCTTCGGGGCCCCCGGTGAGGTTCCAGATCAGCCAGCTCTCCATCGTTCCGAACAGCACCTCGCCGTCGTCGGCGCGCTGCTGGAGCCCCTTGACGTGGTCGAACAGCCAGCGGAGCCGCAGCGCCGAGAAGTAGGTCGAGGGCGGCAGACAGCACCGTTCGAGGAAGAACTCCTCGCCGGGGTTCTCTCTCAGCTCCTCGACGAGCGGTGCCGTGCGGGTGTCCTGCCAGACGATCGCCCGGCCGAGCGGGGCGCCGGTCCGCCGGTCCCAGAGCACGGTCGTCTCGCGCTGGTTCGCCAGACCGATGGCGGTGACCTGCCCCGGGTCGACACCGGCGACGGACAGGGCCTCGGGCACGATGCGCCGGAGGTTCTGCCAGATCTCGACGGCGTCGTGCTCGACCCAGCCGGGCTCGGGGAAGTGCTGCTGATGTTCCTTCTGCGCCACCGAGACCAGCCGCCCGCGGCGGTCGAACAGGATGCATCGGGTCGAGTTGGTGCCCTGATCGATGGACATTACATACCGTTCAGCCATGATCGGGTCTGCCTTCCGAGGGGTCGAGGAGGCGGCCGGCCCGGCCTACCATCGGGTGGCTCCGAGGTCCCGGGAGATCGCCCGCGAGGCTTCGCGGATCAGGGTGATCAGACTCGGGCGGGGACGGCCCTGGCTGTCGCAGATCCGCTCGACCGCCCCGGACAGTCCGATGGCGCCGACGACGAGGCCGCCGTGCCCGCGGATCGGCGCGGCGAGCCCGGCCTCGCCCATGCTCATCTCCTGGATCTCGGCGGCCCAGCCCAGTTCCCGGACCTCGGCGAGCGCCCGGGTGAGCTGCTCGCGATCGACGAGGGTGTGCCGGGTGTACGCCTCCAGCCCCGTCTCCCCGCCGGCCTCGATCGTCGCGGTCCCGTAGGCGAGCAGCACCTTGCCCAGCGAGGAGGCGTGCAGGGGCAGCAGCGAGCCCACGTCCAGGGTCTGGAAGGTGTCGTCCGGCCGGAACACGTGGTGGACGACGAGCACCCTGCCCTCCAGGGGCGTGCCCAGGCGAACCGCCTCTCCGCTGCGGGCGGCGAGGGCATCGGCCCAGTTCAGGGAGCGCGAGCGCAGCTCGTTGACGTCCAGGTAGCTGGTGCCGAGGTGCAGCAGGGCGGCGCCGAGCTGGTATTTCCCGGTCGCCGCGTCCTGCTCCACGAAGTCCACGTGCTGAAGCGTGCGCAGGATGCCGTGCGCGGTGCCCTTGGCCAGTCCCAGGGAGGCGGCGACCTCGCCGAGCCCGAGGCGGCGGGGCCCGCCGGCGAGCAGGCGCAGGATCGCCGCCGCCCGTTCGATCGACTGGACCGGTCCGGCCATGAGGCGAGCCTATTACCGCTGCGGGGGCTTCGCCGTACGGGCGGGCCGGGCCCCGTAGGCCCCGGGAGATCCGCGTTCGGTAATGCCGACCGCCGTTCATTGACCTGTCCGAATTGTCTCCGTAACTTGCTGCTCAGCCGGTATGCGCCGGGACACGGCGCCGCACCGGTCGCTCGCATCACCGGGAGAGACCATGGCGGCACAGCTCAACACGCTGCTTCGGGCGGCCTACCACCACGTGTGTCCGGTGCCGCCCGTCGCCGGCGCCGTCACCGCCGTACGCCGGTGCACGGCGGCGGTCCTCGCCGACTGGAGCCTGCCCCCGGGCGTCGTCGAGGACGCGCTCCTCGTGGTGTCCGAGCTGGTCACCAATGCGATCATCCACGCCCGCCCGCCGGCCGTGCTGCGGGTGTCCTGGAGCCCCGACGACGGCGACCGCACGATGAGCATCGAGGTCACCGACGCGGGACCCGACCTCACGACGGGCTGTTCCCTCGACGGGGTCGACCCGGACGAGCACGGCCGGGGCGAGACGATCGTCCATGCCCTCGCCGCGCGGCACGGCATACGTGTCCACCCCGGCGGGGTCACCCGCTGGGCCGATCTCGCGACGGGTTAGCACGCGTCCTCCGACGGGCCGGGGCAGGCGCGGCCCCAGATGCGCCAGAGCGCTATGCCTGGATTGCGTAGATATTCTGTGAGGTGTGATCGATTTTGGACGGCCGCGGCTCCGCCACCGCCACGGCCGGGGGAGTTTTGTGCGACTGTCGCCGGTCGTCCTGACCGTCGTCATCGCAAGCCTGGCCTATTCCACCCCTCCGGACATGGCCTTCAGCCGCCTCCTGCCCGCGGCGCCGGCCCTCGCCGCCTCCATGTGGCCGGTGCTCCCCACCGTCCTGCTGGGCACCGTCTGCCTCTTTCTGATGATCGGGCTCAGTCTGGTGTTCCCCGGGCTGGGGACGTGGTGGACGGCCGCGGGGATCATCGCGGTCACCGTGGCGGCCGCGTACGGCAGCCACGTCCGGCTCCAGCGGGAGCGGACCCTCTTCCAGGTGCGGCTCGTCGCCGACGCGGCCCAGCAGGTGGTGCTCAGCCCCATGCCGCACCGCCTCGGAGGCGTCGAGATCGAGTCGCTGTATCTCGCGGCCGCGGCGGAGGCCCGTATCGGCGGGGACTTCTACGAGGTGGTCGACACGCGCTTCGGGGTCAGGCTGCTCATCGGTGACGTCCGGGGCAAGGGCCTGCCGGCGGTGGGGGCGGCCGCGGCGATCGTCAACGCGTTCCGGGAGGCGGCCTACGGCGAGGCCGACATGGTCGGCGTCGCGCGCCGGCTGGACGCCAGCAGCACCCGATACAACGCCGCCTTTCCCTCCGAGGGGCCGACCGAGCGCTTCGCCACCGCCCTGCTCGTCGAGATCCCGCACGGGGGCGGGCGCATCGGGATCCTCAACTGCGGCCACCCCCCGCCACTGCTCCTGAACCACGGAGAACTCCGCGCCCTCGAACCCACCGCCCCCTCACCGCTGCTCAACCTCGCGGACCTGATCGGCGATCACTACCACGTCGACACATACGACTTCGTCCCCGGCGACCTGCTGCTCCTCTACACCGACGGGGTCGCCGAGGCCCGCGCCCACGACGGCGAGTTCTTCCCGCTGACGGCCTGGATGAGCCGGCAGCCCCCGACGCCGCCGCACGAACTGCTCACGGCACTGCACCGCGACCTCCTGCGCTACAGCAGAGGACGCCTCGACGACGACATCGCCGCCCTCGCCGTGCGCCTGTGTGAACCCTCGGAGTGAGCCCGGCCTCCGGCCCCCGGCTCGCGGTCTCGGCGGTGAAGGTCACCACGGGCCAGGTGCTCGGCGAGGCGGTCGGCCCAGCCGCGCAGCCCCGTCAGGTCATCTCCGTCGCCGACGCCTTCGGTCTGGCTGTCACCGAGGGCCACGTACCGCGAGAAAGGGATCCGGGCGCTGGGCATGGCAGGGCCTCTGTCCAGTGAGTCGGTACGGGGGCCTGTTGCCGGAGGGCTCACGTCGACAGGTTCACGTCTGTGGTGTGGCGTGCGCCTGATCGGGGGCTGCGGTCGTGCGCCGGTCGAGGATGCGGAGCGCGGTCTCGCCCCACTGGAGGTTCTCCCGCTCGAACGCCATGCCGCGCAGCAGTGTCAGGTACGGCCCGATCCTTTCGGTCTGTGCGCAGTACTCGTCCTCCGTGAGCCCCCGCAGGAGGCGCTCCTTGAGCCGTTCGTAGCGGGCGAGCTTGGCGGCGGCCCACTCCATCCGTTCGGTGATTGCCGCGCGTACGGCCTCGATGTCGCCGACGTCCGCGCACTGGACCTTGACCAGGAGCTCGTCGCGGATGGTCGTGGGCTTGCCCGGCGGTTCGGCGACGTAGTCGCGCACGGCGGACAGGCCGGCTTCGGTGAGTGAGAAGAGGCGCTTGTTCGGCCGGCGCTCCTGCTCGACGACCCGTGCGGCGATGAGACCCTCCTGCTCCATGCGGTCGAGCTCCCGGTAGAGCTGCTGAGGGGCGGCCATCCAGAAGTTCGCGACGGAGGCGTCGAAGCCCTTGGCGAGGTCGTATCCGGACGCCTCTCCTCCGAGGAGCGCGGCCATCACAGCGTTGCGCAGTGCCATGTGGACAGGATATCGCACCGTTGATTAATCATCGGCATGACTATATCGACAGAGGGGCGAACAACCCGCACGGCGCGGCCCTAATCTCCGGTGCGCCTATTCAACTAATTGATCACAGGTGATCTCGTGCATCCGTTCCGCAAGGCCGTCGAGAACCGTGACGAGGCCGCCATCGAGGCGCTCCTCGCCGAGAACGTAGGACAGGCCTCATCGTTCGCCCGTCGGGCGGGGCCGCAACTGCAGCGCGTTCTCCCAGATCTTGTTGAGCGTCGTCACGAGCCGCTCGAAGGCGATGCGCTGCCCTGTGATGAACGCGCTGCAGGCCATCCGGTCGATCATGCCGGAGAGTGCGTGCGCGGCGACGTGTGGGACGAGCGGCGGGTCGGCTTCGCCGCTGCACTGAAGATCGCGGATCAGCTCACCGCAGGTGAGAGGGGATCGTGATCGGCTGCGGCGGCCCCCAGGCCTCGTGGGCGGACCGCAGCAGGTGGTCGCGGACCAGTGCGACATGGGGATTCGTGGACGATCCCGGGCGCTGGACCAGGAAGCCGGTGTTGATCGGTGGGTCGTCCGGATCGTTGAGGAGGGCCAGGGCGCCTGAGGCCAGGTCGTCGGCGCACAGGTAGCGCGGCAGCACGCTGAACCCGGCGCCGCCGACGACAGCCTCTGTGACCGCCCTCAGGTCGGGCACGGTGACGGTCGGACTGCAGGTCAACCGCCTGCCGAAGACATGGCGCCAGTAGCGGCGGACGATCGGCAGGTCCTCGGCGTACGAGACGAGCGGCACTCCGTGCAGCGCTGCGGGTCCCTCGGTGGCAAGGCGTGATCCGATCCGTTCGGCCCATGAAGGTGCGGCGACCAGGACGAATTCCTCGTCGGCCAGCGGCACGGAGGCGAGCGCGCGGCCGCGTGGGCGCAGGGTGGCCACCACCAGGTCGTGCCGGCCCGCGCGCAGTCCGTCGAGCAGATCGTCGGTGAGGCCGAATGCGACGCGTAGGCGCACCCCCTTGTCGACGAGCGGGGCGAGCGTCGGCATGACGCAGTGCGTGAGGTACTCGGCAGGCCCCGCCAGGTGCACGGGCTCCGCGTCGCTCTCGCCGAAGAGGGCGCCGCCGCTGACCGGGCCGAGGGCGTCCAACGGCTCCATGACCCGCGCGGCCAGCTCGTCGGCGAACGGGGTCGGGGCGACGCCGCGGGACAGTCGCTCGAACAGCTCCCGGCCCAGCTGGTTCTCCAGCGAGCGGATCTGCGTCGTCACTGTCGGTTGTGACAGGCCCAGCACGCGGGCGCCCGCGGTGAAGGCGCCGGCGCGGTACACCGCGAGGAACGTGCGCAGCAGATTCAGATCGAGAGGGCCGCTGCCTTGCGGCGACGGCATTCCCGGCTGTCCATTGGGATCCCTATCTCTCACATGTAAGAGCCTATTGGATTCCGATGGGGTAGCGGTCCTACCTTCGAGGACATCGCCGCACTGACGAACTGAGTGCGAAGTGTCAGTGCTTCGGAAACGTCAGCGGCGGCGACGCACCGTCCTCGATCCCTACGGCCCGTACGGGATCCGCACCCTCGGAGAACCACCTCATGTCGAAGATCCTCTTCGTCGTCACCGGCGCCGACCACTGGACGCTGGCCGACGGCACCAAGCACCCCACCGGCTTCTGGGCCGAGGAGGCCGTCGCTCCCTACCAGGCCTTCAAGGCAGCCGGTCACGAGATCGTGGTCGCCACGCCCGGCGGTGTCGTTCCCGCCGTCGACAAGGGCAGCCTCGCCCCCGAGGTCAACGGCGGGCAGGAGCACGCCGACCGCATCGCCGACGCCCTGGCCGGCTTCAGCGAGCTGCAGTCGCCGATCAAGGTCGAAGACGTCAACCTCGACGACTACGCGGCCGTCTTCTACCCCGGCGGCCACGGCCCCATGGAGGACCTCGCGGTCAACGCCGACTCCGGCCGCCTCCTCACCCTCGCCCTGGAGTCCGGCAAGCCGCTCGGCGTGGTCTGCCACGCCCCGGCCGCGCTGCTGGCGGCCGTCAAGGCCGACGGCACCAACGTCTTCGCCGGCTACGACGTCGCCGCCTTCACCAACGCCGAGGAGACCCAGGCCGGCTTTGCCGACAAGGCGAAGTGGCTGCTCCAGGACCGCCTCACCGAGGTCGGCGTGAACGTCCGGGTCGGCGAGCCGTGGGTGCCGAACGTGGTCGTCGACCGCAACCTGGTCACCGGCCAGAACCCGGCCTCCTCCGCCCCGCTGGCCGTCGAACTGCTCAAGAAGCTGGCCTGACCCCGATGGGCACCGGCCGGCTCGACGAGGTCCTCGACGCCACGTACGACTGCCTGACCAGGTACGGCGTGCGGCGCACCACGATGGACGACATCGCCACCACCATGGGCGTGTCCCGGTCCGCGGTCTACCAGTACGTGCGCAGCAAGGACGACGCCTTCCGGCGGCTCGCCGGGCGCCTGCACGAGCAGGCGCTCGTGCGGGCCCGCCGGGCGGCGGCCGACACCACCCTTCCGTACGCCGCCCGCGTCCGGGGCGTCCTCGCCGCCAAGCTCGAACTCGTCCTCGCCCTGTCCGGCGACTCCCCGCACACGGCCGAACTCCTCGACGACAAGGCCCGCCTCTTCGGCGGGATATGTTCCGACTTCACCGCCGAGCTGCGCCACCTGCTCACCGGACTCTTCGCCGAGGCGGGCACCGTCGAAGGGGACGGGCCCGCCAAGGCCGCGGACATCTGCATCGCGCTCGTGGTCGGCCTGGAGAACGCGACCGACGCGCACCGCCTGCTGCCCCTGGGATCCGATGCCCTCGTGGCCGGCCTGCTGGGCGTACCCGTCTCCACCGCGGCCGCGGGCAGCTGACTTCCCCGCCTCCCTCACACTGCACTACTCCCTAGGATCGTCATGTCTTTTTCCAGCCGTGAATGGCACCTCGTCGCCCGCCCCGTCGGCGAGCCCAAGGACTCGGACGTCGCGTTCGAGACGGCCACCGTGCCCGACCCGGGCCCCGGCCAGGTCGTCGTCCGCAACGACCACCTCTCCGTCGACCCCTACATGCGCGGGCGGATGAACGAAGGCGAGTCCTACATCCCGCAGTTCGAGCTGGGCGAGGCCATGACCGGCTCGGCCGTCGGCACCGTCGTCGCCTCGCAGGCCCCCGACGTCCCGGTCGGCGCGACCGTCACCCATTTCCTCGGCTGGCGCGAGTACGCCCTGCTGGGCGCCGCCGACGTCCAGCTCGTCGACCCCGACCTCGCCCCTGCCCAGGCCTACTTGGGCGTCCTCGGCACCACCGGCCTGACCGCCTGGGCCAGCCTCAAGGAGGTCGCCCCGGTCAAGGAGGGCGATGTCGTCTTCGTCTCCGGTGCCGCGGGCGCCGTCGGTTCCGTCGCCGGGCAGTTCGCCCGCAAGCTCGGCGCCTCGCGCGTCATCGGCTCGGCCGGCGGCCCGGTCAAGGCCGAGCGGCTGACCGAGGACTTCGGCTACGACGTCGGTCTGGACTACCGCGCGGGCGACATCGCCGGGCAACTCGCCGCCGCCGCTCCGGGCGGCATCGACGTCTACCTCGACAACGTCGGAGGCGACCACCTCGACGCCGCACTCCGGACCATGAACCTGCGCGGCCGCGTCGCCCTGGTCGGCGCCATCTCGATGTACAACGCCACCGAACTGCCCGCGGGCCCGGCGCACCTGCCGCTCGCCATCGGCAAGCGCATCAACCTGCGCGGCATGAACGTCAGCGACCACTTCCACCTCGTGCCGGACTTCGCCCGGCAGGTCGGCGGCTGGCTCGCGGACGGTTCGCTCGTCACCGACGAGACCGTCGTCGACGGCATCGAGAACGCCTTCGAGGCCTTCCAGGCCATGATGCGCGGCGCCAACACCGGCAAGATGCTCGTCCGCCTCCCGCAGGCCTGACCTCGCGAGGCCGCATGAACGCCGGCCGGTGGGCCCCCCAGCCCACCGGCCGGCTCACTGCCCTCCCGCATGCACTCCCTCCGGAGAGCCGCGTGTCCATCGCCCCCTCGAACTCACCGGAGGCCACGACGACGCCGTGGCGGACGCCGTCACCGTACTGAAGGACTGATCCCGCAATGCAGCACGTCACCCTCAACAACGGCACCACCATCCCGCAACTCGGCTTCGGAGTATGGCAAGTTGATGACAAGCAGGCCTACGGCGCCGTCACCACGGCCCTGACCGCCGGTTACCGGCACATCGACACCGCCCGCATCTACGGCAACGAGTCCGGCGTCGGCCGGGCCGTCAGGGACTCCGGACTCGCCCGCGAGGACGTCTTCATCACCACGAAGCTGTGGAACACCGACCAGGCCCTGTACGGCTTCACCGGGAACGAGACCACGCGCGCCCGCCTCGCCGCCGAGACATCGTCCGGAGGCCTCGGATTCGGCTTGCCCATGGCCCACCTCCGCATCCCCGACCTGCCCTTCGGCGGCGTCGGTGAGTCCGGCCTCGGCAGCTACCACGGCCCCCACTCCATCGCCACGTTCAGCCACCGCCGTGCCCGCCTCGACGTACCGCTGAACTGACCCCACCACCTCCCGCCGCACCGCCCCGCTCGTGGCCCTCCACAGCGGGGCGCCCGCCTTCGCCCGACGGTTTCCCGCCCACGTCCCGCGCTCTGCACCACAGAGCACGGAGCACCGTCATGTCGCCTCAACATGCTGCCTCTCGTTCCCGCCCAACTCGTCCAGACAGAGACGGGCCGGGACCGGGCTCGTCCTGACCCTCGGAGCCGCTGCGATGGTCGGATCGATGACGCAGACGCTCGTGGTGCCGATCCTCGCCGTCGCTGAACGCAACTTGGATGTGGGTGCATCGCACTGCGCCGCGAGTTGGGCGGCGTATGCGTCGAGTCGGCGGCGGAGCGTGAGGCGTCCGCCTTTCTGGGAGGCCGGGGTGAGGAATTGGGCGATCTCGTCGATCAGTCCTGTTCTGTCCTGGCCGGTGAGGCTGATCGCGGTGAGAAGAGGGCAGTTGAGTCGCTCGGCCTGGGTGACCTCCGTCCAGCTGAGGACCGTGGCGAGTGCCGTGCCTCGCCGGGCGGCCAGCTGACCGAGCCTGGGAATGCCGGAGTACATCTCGGTCCAGCCGGATGGAGGCATCTGCCAGTCGGCCATGGCTCGGCGCCGCCGTGCGTAGTTGACGCCGACGCCGGCTTCGAACTCCTCCCCAGGTCGTTGGTCGGCATCTGAGGGCGGCAAGTATGAGATCAGGAAAAGGGTCGCCCGGGTCTGCGGCGGCAGGTCCGGCGGGATGTGGTGTGAGCCGCTGGTTCAGGCGTTCGTGCAGGGCGACCATGCGGGGTGTCAGTGTCGGGGCGTTCGGGCCGCGGCGGTGTCGTGGAGGAGTCCGGCGAAGGTCAGGGCGGCGGGGGTGAGGGAGTGGTCGGCCATGCGAACCAGGAGGATGCGGCGGACGGGGGCCGGCGGCTGGAGTGGCAGGACGTGGACGCCGGGTCGGATGCCCTCCAGGGCCAGGATGGGGGCGAGGGCGACGCCGATGCCGGCGGCGACCATGGCCTGGGCTTCCTGGTAGTCGTGGGCCTCGTAGGCGATGTGGGGCTCGAAGCCGACGGCGCGGCAGCCGCGGACGAGGGCTTCGGCCACCGGGTGGTTGTCGGCGCGGGTGATCCAGGGGTCGTGTGTGAAGTCGGCGAGTGAGGCGGTGTCGCGGCCGGCGAGTGGGTGGTGGTCGCTGACGAGGAGGGCCGGCGGGTCGTCGAGGAGGGGGGTGACGACGATGTCCTCCCGGTCGATTCGGCTCCAGTCGTAGTCCCACATCAGCGACATCTCGATCTCCCGGTTCTCCAGCATGGTCCAGAGTCCGGCGATGCGGGCGCTGCGGACGGTCAGCCGCACGTCGGGGTGGGCGTCGCGGAAGGCGATCACGGCCTGCGGGAGGAGCGAGGCGCCGACGGTGGGGAAGGTGCCGATGCGCAGGGTGCCCGCACGCAGGCCGGCGTGGTCGGCGAGTTCGTTTTCCGCGGCCTGCAGTTCGCGTTCGATCCGTTGGCCTCGTTCGGCCAGCGCCCGTCCGGCGTCGGTGAGGGTGACGCCCCGGGCGTGGCGCTCCAGCAGGGGCTGGCCTGCCTCCGTTTCCAGGCGGCTGATCTGCTGCGATACCGCTGACGGGGTGTAGTTGAGGGCGCGGGCTGTCGCGGTCACCGAGCCGCGCCGGGCGACCTCCGTGAACAGCAGGATGCGCCGGACGTCGAGCATGCCGCCACCTCCAGCGTTCACTTCAGCTTAATAGCTATCCAGTTTTCCGAGATTGTACTTCACGCTGCCGTAACTCACCGTGGAGGACACCACGCACGGCGAGACCGTCGGTGGGCTTCCCCTTCCCTGGCTGTGAGGAGTCGGTTGTGCTGCGTCTGCAGGGCGAGATGATCCGCGGAGGAACCAGCAAGTGCTGGATCTTCGACCACCGCGACGTGGCCGCCACGGGCGTGGACGTCGATGCCCTGCTGCTCGCCGCCTTCAACGCCGCCGACCCCCGTCAGATCGACGGCGTGGGCGGCGCTTCCTCCACCACCTCCAAGGCCGCCGTCGTACAGGCGTCGGCCCAGGCCGGTGTGGATGTCGAGTACGCCTTCGCACAGGTCGGAATCGGCGACGAGCGCGTGGAGTGGGCAAGCAACTGCGGCAACTGCGCCACCGCCGTGGCCCTGTACGCCGTCCACCACGATCTCGTGCCGATCACGTCGGACACCACCACCGTCCGCATGCTCAACGTCAACACCGGGGCCCGCCTCACCGGCACGATCCCCACCCCCGCGGGCGTGGCCCCGGAGGAGGGCACGGCCGTGGTGCCGGGTACCTCGGCGCCGGGCGTGCCGGTCCTGCTCGGGTTTCAGGACCCGGCGGGCTCGACGACCGGCCGCGCACTGCCGACCGGCCGGACGCTGGACGAGCTGACCGGCCCGGACGGCCTTGTCGAGGCATCCCTGGTGGACGCCGGCGCGCCGGCCGCGCTGTTCGAGGCCAAGGCGTTCGGCCTCGACGGCACGGAATCCCTCACCGCGTTCGCCACCGCCGTGCCCGCGCTGACGCTGCTGCGCCGCCAGGCAGCGCTGGCCATGGGCCTGGCCCGCGAGGGCGATCCGGTCAGCCACGCGGTGCCGAAGGTGGGCATCGTCGCCCGACCCGCGCTCTATCGCACCACACAGGGCATGCTCGTCAACCAGGACGAGTACGACCTGGCCGTGCGCATGGTCTCCATGCACGCCCCGCACCCGGCGATCGGCCTGACCTCCGCCGTGGCCCTGGCCACGGCCGCCGCCACCCCTGGCACCCTCGCCCACCGCGTCGCCCGGCAGACCGCCGACGGCACGCTGCGCCTGGGCACCCCCGCCGGCGTGGTCACCACCCGAGCCGTCCCCGCACCGGACGGCGCGTCCCCCACGGTGCTGCTGCACCGCGCCGCCCGGCGTATCGCCCGAGCCGAACTCCTCGTTCCCGTCCTGGAAGGACGCCCCGCATGAGCCGCAACGACGCCGCCCCGGGTACCGTCACCGCACCACCGGGCCGCATCCGCCGGATGCTGTCCCACCTCTACATCCAGTGCCTGATCGCCGTCCTCCTCGGCGCCGCCGTGGGCGGCCTGTGGCCGTCCGCCGGCGCTGACCTCAAACCGCTCGGCGACGGCTTCATCGCGCTGGTGAAGATGTTCATCGCACCGATCATCTTCTGCACGGTCGTCCACGGCATCGCCTCCATGGGCAACGCCCGCGCGGTCGGCCGCGTCAGCCTGAAGGCTCTGGTCTACTTCGAGGTGCTGACCACCGTGGCCATGGTGATCGGCCTGGTCGTCGTCAACGTCGTCAAGCCGGGCAGCGGTCTGCACATCGACCTCTCGACCCTGTCCACCAAGGCCCTGCCGCCGGAGGCGACCACGGCCCACGAGGGCTTCGCCGCCTTCCTTCTCGCCATCGTCCCGGCCACCCTGGTCAGCGCCCTGACCGGCAACGAGATCCTGCCGGTACTGCTGGTGTCGGTGCTGTTCGGCTTCGGCCTGCACGCCAGCGGAGAGGCCGGCCTGGGCATCGCCCGGGGCGTCGAGAAGTTCTCCACGGTCCTGTTCACGCTCATCCGCTGGATCATGCGGCTCGCCCCCCTCGGCGCGTTCGGCTCGATGGCCTTCACCATCGGCCACTACGGCCTGGGCACCCTGCGCCACCTGGCTCTGCTGGTCGGCTCCTTCTGGCTGACCGCCCTCCTCTTCGTCCTGGTCGTCCTCGGCACCGTGATGCGCCTGAACGGACTGCGACTGCTGCCCTTCCTGCGCTACATCAAGGAAGAACTGCTGATCGTCCTGGGCACCTCCTCCACCGAGCCCGTCCTGCCGCGCATGATGGCCAAGCTCCAGCACGCCGGCGCCTCGAAACCGGTCGTCGGCATCACGCTGCCCGCCGGGTACTCCTTCAACCTCGACGGCACCGCCATCTACCTGACCATGGGCTCGGTCTTCCTCGCCCAGGCCCTCGGCATCCACCTCAGCCTCACCCAGCAACTGGCCATGCTCGCCGTCATGCTCCTCACCTCCAAGGGCGCCGCAGGCGTCACCGGCTCCGGCTTCATCGCCCTGGCCGCCACACTCAGCGCCGTCCCTCACGTCCCGCCCGCCGCCCTCGCGCTGATCTTCGGCGTCGACCGGTTCATGTCCGAAGCCCGCGCCCTGACCAGCCTGGTCGGCAACGGCGTCGCCACCCTTGCCGTCGCCCGCTGGGAAGGCGAACTCGACGAGGACCGCGCCAAGGCCGTCCTGCGCGGCGACATTCCCTACGCCCCTGCCCCCTCTCCTTCTGCGGTGCCGGCCGAGCCCGATCCGAAGGAGACGTCCGCACCAACCCGTGACCCCGTTCCCGCCGCAAGCTGACGTCGCATGGGCGGGCCGGTCCGGAGCAGATACTCCGGGCCGGCCCGCCCACGTCTCACCAGGACGTCGTACTCGCCGTCCGGGCTGTTCAGGAACGTCCGGCCCTCCGGCACGCCCAGTCCTCCAACCGCTGATCAAGTCCGGCGAACACCGCGCAGAAGGTGCATCGGGTAGCCATGGATGCAGAACCGGACCTCCATGGAAGCTGCCCGCCGAACCCTCCGTCGTGACCCTGGCCCGTGAACCCGCCGGTGAGCGTCTGGCCGCCTGGCACCAGCAGGAAGCCGCCTTCACCGCGGAACTCGTGGTGAGCGAAGTGGTCACCGATGCCATCCGCTACGGCTCCCCACCGATCCGCCTGCGGCTCATCCGTGACACGGCGTTGATCTGCGAGGTCAGCGACGCCGGCAGCACAGCGCCGCATCTGCGCCGCGCCCGCCTCTTCGACCGAGCCGGCCGACCACAGCGGCCCGTTCCGGCTCTCGCCGGCGGCCGGCGGTGGACTGGTGGCCGGCGGAGTCGATCGCGCGCCGCCCGGGGTGGTGACCGGGGCCGGCGCGACAGGGGTGGGACGGCCCGATGTCGGGTGCGGGGAGCCGGCGGTCGGGGACGGGGTGGCAGGCGTGGTCACGGTGGCCGACGCGCGACGTCGGCGCTGGACTCCGATGTCGTGGGCTGGTCCCGATACGACGGGACCGGCCGGGCCCGCCCGACGACCGGCGGCAGCGACGAGCCGCCCTATCCCACCGGCCTTGCCGCGCTGCACGACGGGTGGCGCCTGTTCCAGGCCTCCCAACTGCTGCCGCCAAAGCCCGGTCACGAGTACGACGTCTCCTTCCTGAAACACGAGTTCTCCTCCGAGAAGCTGGAGGGCAGCTCTCGATCTCGACCCGGTGCTGGAACTGCTGCTCCTGTCCGGTGGGTGGCGTAGCCGTAGCGGGCGTTGAGGGGGTGTGCCAACTTAACGGCTGATCTTGGTTGTTGTGTGGTCGGTTGTTGCTCGGGGTCAGGCGGCCCTCGAAGGCGATCTGGAACGCGTTCAGGAGTGCCTTCCAGCGCATGGTCCACCTCTTGCGACCCTTCCCGGTCGGGTCCAGGCTCATCAGCGCCATGCAGATGCACTTGAGGGCGGCGGCCTCGTTGGGGACGTGGCCGCGGGCGCGGATGGCCTTGCGGATGCGGGCGTTGACGCTTTTGATCGCGTTCGTGCTGCAGATGACCTTGCGTATCTCGACGTCGAGGGAAAGGAAGGGCACGAACTCGGCCCAGGAGGCCGGCGACGGCAGCAGCGTCAGGCGTAGCCCTTGCGCTGTACGGCGCGCAGGGCCAGGGCGCCCAGTGGGACGTTCAGCCAGAAGGTGAGCAGTCGGTAGACGAGCACGGCCGAGGTGGCTGCGCCGGCCGTGACGCCGAGCGCGGTGAGACCGGCGATGAGGCCGGCTTCGAGGGCACCCAGTCCGCCGGGGACAGGGGCCGCGTTGGCGACGAGGCGTGCCGCCATGTAGACGGCGCCGGCCTGGACGAAGGGAAGATCACCGCCGAACGCGCGCACGCTCAACGCGAGTCCGACGACCTGGATGAGGGGCTGGCCCAGCGCGCCGGTGACGAGGAGAGCCAGCTTGGCGGGATCGGAGGCGACCCCCGTCACAGTCGACGCCGCCGCCCGCAGGAACGGCCACACCTTTTCGCGGAGGAAGCGCCGGCCGGCCGGGGTGACACCGAGCAGACCCCCTGCCGAGAGGGCCAGGGCGATGGCCGGCAGCACATACCGGCCTGCGGGCACGTGCAGGTGCACTCCGGTGTGGTGGCGTCCGGCCCAGGCGAGAAACCAGGCGGCGAGCACGGCGTTGGAGACGGCGCTGACGAGACTCTGCAGGCCGACGGAGGCCGTGGCGGCCCCGGTCTCGATCCCCGTCTTCTGCAGGTAGCGCAGGTTGAGCGCCATGCCGCCGACGTTGTTCGGAGTGATCCGGTTCAGGAACGAACTGGCGAACTGCACCTCGTACGTGGGGCCGAACGGCAACCTGGCCGGAATGGTGCCCATTTGAAGGCAGGTGGAGAACACCTGGGAGATGAAGGTGACAGGCAGCGCCGCGAGCACCCACCACCAGTCGGCCTTTCGCAACGCGGCCACCACCGCCGGGGCACTGGCGAACTGCGGCAGCACCAAGTGCAGGACAAGGAATGCACCGACCAGGCCGAAGGTGGTCTTCCAGGTGAAGCGCGCGAGGGGCGCGAGGGGAGCGGGCTCGGCACCGGTCGCCTCCACGACCGCGGCAGAGAGGTCACGCAGCAGGCTCGGGCGGCCGCCGGGCCGTACCACGCGCCGCTTGGTGCCCGCTCCCGCCGCACGAGCGCGGGCCTGGTCGTACCGGGCGACCTCGCGCCGTGCGGGGCCGAGCAGCGCGAGCGGCTGCAGGTAGGGCAGGGCGGTCGCCAGCAGCCGCGGGCCGAGGCCGGCCAGCGCACACTGGGTGGCGCGCGGCACCCCGACGCGTGTCGCGGTGGTGGCCAGCAGTTCGGCAATGTCGCTGCCGAGCGCGTCGGGCGTGGCGCCCAGCCGGGCGCGTGCGAACGCGATGAGCCGGGACGCACCGTCCGGCTCGACGAGGATGTGGTCCGGGCGGAGCGCCCGGTGCGCCAGTCGGTGCTTTTGGAGGCGGGCCACGGACGTCCATACGCCGGTGAGTATCTGGTCGGTGATCTCCTCGCCGGGGAACGCGGACAGCGGACGGGCGGCGTGCTCGACCGTCACCAGGAGTGCGCCGCCCTTGTCCACCGGGTACGCGATCACCGGCTCGGCCGCCCGGGCGCCGGTACGGCCTGCGAACACGAGCATGAGGAGTTCGTGCTCGACCGCGGCGAGTGGGGTATGCGCGTCCGTGTCGGCGGGGTGGCGCAGCAGCGCGAGCCGGGCCAGCCGATGGAAGAGGTCGCGGTTGCGGTCCTCGGGGCCGAGCACCTGTACCGTGAGCCGCGCACCGGTGGTGGTCTCGGCGCCGTAGCCGACCCCTTCCCCGGAGCGCTGATCCGGTGGCGGCGTCTCCCGCAGCGCGGCGAGCGGGATCCCGCACGCGACGAGCGCGTCGGCGACCGCCTGCGGGGCCGGCCGGTCCGCCGGGGCTCCGGCCAGCAGCAGCACGGCCGATCCGGCCACACCTCCTACGGCCAGCGCGGCGACTGCCTCCAGCGGCAGGATAGCGGCGGCTGTGATGCTCAGCCCGGCGCACCCGACGATCAGCGTCCACCACGTCCGCCGCAGACGCGTGTCCAGCCACGGACCTGCCGCCACGACCGCCGCAGTGCAGGCGGCCAGATACGATGCCGGCGGCCAGCCGGCAGCCAGCAGCGCGCCCCGCCCCGCCGTGCGGCCATACGCCTGGTCGGCTGCGAGTCATGGCCAGGTGGGTGAGGGGCCACGAAAGCAGCGCGCCCAGCGCCGCCGCGGGCACGATCCGGAGCATTGCGTCGCCGTGCCGCCGGGCGACCAGTACGCCGACGGCCACCACCGGCGCGACGACAGCGACCACCTGCACCGCCCCGACGACACCATCGCGCAGTCCCGGCGGTAGCGCGCCCGCCGCGTCGAGCAGCCCCTGCTGCATCCTGCGGGTGGGGGCGAGCGCCGCGACGGCGGGCAGCACCGCCACCACCAGCACGGCGCCGGAGACGAGCAGCCGCGACAGATCGGCCGCCCGGCGCGCCTGGCGCGGCGGAGGAGCGTCGATCTGCGGCGTCGCCGCGGCCTGAGCACCTCCGGCAGCAACGGAGAGTGGGAGGATGCCAGGGCGTTCATTCACAGCCGGCCGCCCAGGCGGATCCGGCCTTGGTCATGTCGGCTCCTCGTCGGCGGGCCGAGGCCCGAGGCGGGCTCTGGCGGGCACCGCCGCTTCATCCGACCAACTGATGCGGGCAGACGGGTCCGCTCTTCCGCCATTCGAGCGCGTCCTGGAGTGGTCCGCAAACCCACGCCATCCAGAGCACGTGCTGGGGTGCTGATCGGCCTTTGTCGCTCCTCCTCTGCATCGTGCTCGCCATGTGTCCCGCCCTCGGAAGACAGCGGCTTCGAAGTCCTGGCCGGGCAGGCAGGGCGTAGGGCAGGTGCGTCACCCCCGCGCCCTGCCAGAGGCTGTCTGGCGGGGAAGCGGATGTCGCGGCGGTTCAAGGCAGTATGTGCCCGTCCGATGGTCCCGGATCGGACTGTCAGCGCATCCTCGAGGTCCTCGCGGACCGGCACGGGCTCCTCAACGGGTCCAGAAATGAGGAGTTGGCGGCCAGAGTCGGCCTGGGCACGGTGCCGGTCAAGGTGGAGGCACTGTGTTCGAAGGCGAAGCGCCTATTCGTACTGGGGTGGTTGGCCGAGCGGCAGCCGGGCCAGTTCACCCTCGCCCAGGGCCCGGCCGGGCGAGGCGGCGCGGCATGAGCGGGTCACCGAGCGGTACACCGTCGTCTCGGCCCCAGTGGTGCGGCCCCGGAAGATCGTCCGCAAACAGACCGTTTGCGATCGTCGGAGGGCGGGACGAGTATTTTTTTAGGGCGCGACGACTGAGGCTCACCTGATGCCGACGCTGTCGATGTACCGCCCTCTTCCAGCTGTGACGCTCACAGCCGACAAGCGTCACCATGAACGCCGCGGCGCAGCGAACAGGAGCGAACCTGCTCAGTCGGTGGCCTCGGCCCAGGCAACGGGTGGGACATCCGGCCCGGTCGCCTCACGGGAGGCTTGAGAACCGTCCCATGGCTTCATGACCCGGTCGATGGTCGCCGTGGGGGGGCGGTAGGCAGAACGGAAGGAGTCTGCCCATGCGGATCGTCGTGGACCTGAATCGATGCCAGGGATACGCACAGTGCGTGTATCTGGCGCATGAGGTCTTCAGGTTGAACGGTCAAGAGGCGCTCACTTATGAGCCGAACCCCGATGACGCGCGGCGCCTGCAGGTCGAGCGAGCGGCTGCGGCGTGCCCCGTGCAGGCGATCGTCATCGACCGCGTGGACGGAGCGGAGCGGGGCGAGACGTCATGACCTTGCGGGCAACGGTCGCGGAGCTGGTGCGCGAGTTCCGGGCCAGCGGCCGGATCGTCATCGTGGGTGCCTCTCTGGCAGGGCTGCGGGCTGCGGAGACCCTGCGCGAGGAGGGCTTCACCGGTTCTTTGACCATCATCGGTGACGAGCCGTACGAGCCGTATGATCGTCCACCGCTGTCCAAGCAGGTGCTCAAAGGCTGGGTGCCGGCCGACCACACCAAGCTGCCCCGCATGCGAGAAGTGGATGCGGACTGGCGGCTCGGGGTGGCCGCCGCCGGACTGGACCGGGACACCAAGCAGGTGCGCCTTGCCGACGGTGAGCAGGTCCCGTACGACCGGTTGCTGATCGCCACGGGCACCCGCGCCCGCCAGTGGCCGAACCCGGCCGAGGCCGCCCTGGACGGGGTCCATACGATTCGCTCGCGTGACGATGCCGCGCAGCTGCAGAAGGCGTTGGCCGAGTCGCCGTCGCGGATTCTGGTCATCGGCGCCGGGTTCATCGGCTCGGAAGTGGCCTCTGTCTGCCGGGAGCTCGACGTCCCGGTGACCGTCGTCGAGCGGGGTTCGGCGCCACTGGTCGGCGCGCTCGGTGGGGTGATCGGGGAGATCGCCGCGCAGATGCAGCGCGATCACGGGGTGGACCTGCGCTGCGGGCTGGGCGTGTCGTCACTGGAGGGCGACGGCGCCGCACATGTGCGGCGTGCCGAGCTTTCGGACGGATCCACCGTCGAGGCCGATGTGGTGGTGGCCTCGCTGGGGTCGATCCGCAACGTGGAATGGCTGGAGGGCTCGGGGCTGGCGGCCGGTTTCTGGGGCGTCGGGTGTGACGCCGGTGGTCGTGCCTTCGATATCAACGGTGTCGTCACCGACAGCATCTACGTGGCAGGAGATGTGGCGCGTGCGCCGCATGTGCTGTACGAGTACCAGTTTCTGGCGATGGAGCATTGGGACAACGCCGTTTTGGGCGCCGAGGTCGCGGCGCACAACATGGTGAACCTTGAGCCCCACTATCGCCCGCATCTGTTGCTGCCCGGCTTCTGGTCCGGTCAGTTCGGCGTCAATATCAAGTCCGTCGGTGTGCCGCCGTTCGGTGACGAGATCGTTTTCACGCAGGGGTCTGTTGCAGAGCGTCGTTTCGCGGCGGCTTACGGTCACCGTGGTCGCATTGTCGCGGCCGTGTCCTTCGATCACGGCAAGTGGCTGGAGTACTACGGAAAGCTGATCGAGCAATCTGGTCCGTTCCCGCCTCCGCCGCCGGGCTGGGACCAGCCGTCCGACACGAAGCCGATGCCGGCCGAGTTCCCGGACCCGCGGGTCCCGACGGCGATCCCCGACGTCGTCCTGACCGGCCATGCCCCGAGCGAGCGCACGGCCGAGTTCCGGCCGCGGCGTCACTGACGCGGCCCGCCGGGGCAGCGTGCAAGCGGACAGCACCGACAGGAAGAAGGAGGGGAGCCGTGGTCGAGGAAACCCCCTGGCAGCAGGCCCTCCGCTACGCCAACCGCGCCAACCCGTACCCCTTCTACGAGGAACTGCGCAAGACACCGGTGGCGCGGCAACCGGACGGCACCTATGTCGTCAGCACCTACCGGGAGATCGTCACGCTGCTGCACGACCCCCGGGTCAGTTCGGACCCGCGCAAGTGCCCCGCCCCGGCCGAGGCCCAGGCAGAGAGCTCGGCGGAGCCGATCAGGGAAGTACTGAGCGAGCCGAACATCATTACCTGCGATCCACCCGAGCACGATCGCGATCGACGGACGATGATGCCGCACTTCGCCGGCCCGCCTCCTTCGCCTCACTTGATCTCCGACCTGGAGCCCGAGATCCGCCGCATCGTCGACGGACTCCTGGACGACATGAAGGGCAACAACCGGATCGATGCCGTCGATGACTTCGCTTACCCCCTGCCGGTGACGGTGATCTGCAAGGTCCTGGGCGTGCCGCTGGAGGACGAGCCACGCTTCCACCAGTGGATCGAGACCGCCCTGGACGCTTTGGACTTCGGCCCCGAGGCCACCTCCGAAGAGATCCGAAGCCGGCAGGCCGGGGGTCGACAGGCCGTGCGAGACTTCGGGCAGTTCGCAGTCGAGCTGCTCGACCGGTACGCCCGGCAGCCCGGCCCCGGCATGCTCTCGGCATTGGTGAACGAGGACGGCCCGGAGGGACGGATGTCCAAGGGCGTGCTCGCGAGCAACGCCCTGCTCCTGATCTTCGCGGGACACGAAACCACGGTCAATCTCATCGCCCACAGTGTCCTCACCCTGCTGCGCCATCCCGACGCCCTCGACAAGCTGCGGCGCCGGCCCGAGCTGATCGTGCCCGGGGTGGAGGAACTGCTGCGCTTCGAGTCGTCGGTGCAGTTCTGGCACACCCGCTCCGCCCTGGAAGACATCGACATCGCCGGCACCACCATCCCCAAGGGGGCGCCGATCTTCCTGGCGTACGGCTCGGCGAACCGCGACCCGGAACGGTTCACCGACCCCGACGAACTCGACCTCGAACGCCCCGACAACCAGCACCTCGGATTCAGTCAAGGCATCCACTTCTGCTTCGGCGCTCCGCTTGCGCGGCTCGAGGTCCAGGTCGCGGTCGGTGAGTTCGTCCGCCGGGTGCAGAATCCCCGGCTCGTCGAGGACCCGCCGCCGTACCGGCACAACCAGATCTTCCGCGGCCCGCGCCACGTCCTGGTCGACATCGACGGCATCCGCGACTGACCCAGTGTGTGTAAAGGATCGCTATGCGGGCTTTTCAACTCGTCGGTTGGCGGCAGCCGCCCGAGCTGCGCGGGGTGCCGGTGCCCGAGCCCGGGCCGGGGCAGGTCCTGGTGAAGGTGGGGGGTGCCGGTGCATGCCACTCGGATCTGCACATCATGCAGGCACCCGCACCGCTACCCGGCTTCACACATCTGCCCTTCACGCTCGGCCATGAGAACGCGGGATGGGTGCAACGGCTGGGGCCCGGTGTTACCGGGTTCGCGCCGGGAGACCCCGTGATCGTCTACGGCTCCTGGGGCTGTGGGGTGTGCGCCAACTGTCGTCAGGGCCGGGAGAACTACTGCCAGAACCTCCGTGGTCAGGGCCCGGGCCTGGGAGGGGGGCGCGACGGCGGAATGGCCGAGTACCTGCTGGTCCCGGCGGCGCGACACCTCATTGCGCTGGGCACCCTCGACCCCCGCCAGGCCGCCCCGCTCAGCGACGCCGGACTGACCAGCTATCACGCCGTCAAACGGTCACTGCACCTGCTGGGACCGGGCTCGACCGCCGTCGTGATCGGGGCCGGCGGCCTGGGCCAGATGACCATCCAGATGCTGCGCGCGCTGAGCGCGGCGACCACCGTCGTCGCCGTGGACACCGACGCCGGCAAACTGGAAACAGCCAAGCGCATGGGCGCCCACGAGGCACTGCTCTCGGGCGACGAGACGATCGCGCGCATCAAGGACATCACGGCGCAACAGGGCGCTCAGCTCGTGCTGGACATGGTCGGCACAGACCCGACGCTGCGGATGGCTGCACAGGTGGCCAGGACGCTCGGCCACCTGACCATCGTCGGCCTCGGCGGCGGAGCCCTGCCCGTCAACTTCTCCAGCCCGCCGCACGAGTGCTCGGTCGCCTCGCCCTACTGGGGCTCGCTCCCCGAACTCATGGAAGTGATCACCCTCGCCCAGCAGGACAAGATCAAGATGTTGGTCGAGCACTTCCCCCTGCAACGTGCCGCCGAGGCCTACCAGCTCCTGCACGACGGCAAGATCCAAGGACGCGCCGTCATCACCCCCGACGCATGAGTACCGACGTCTCAACCCGAACGGGACAGCAGGACATGTGCTGTGGTCGCGGGCGCGGGGCGGCCCGGGGAAATCCCCTCCCGAGCTCCCGCCGAGGGGCTGTCCGGATGCGTAGCCGGAGGAGCTTGTGCGTGGAACACCTCGTGCGCCACACCCCCGCCCTCTCCAGCGAGCAACATGAGGCTGATCGGGTGACGATGGAATAGACGGATGTGACGACGCTGCTCCGAGAAGGAGGCAGGTGCCATGACAGTTCCTTCACATTCCTCCGGCCCCGTTCCCCCACACGGCACCGAGCCGCAAGAGGGCCCCCTGACCGAAGGCATGGCAGCCCTGGCGAACATGGGCTGGCAGATCCTGCTCACCCTGGGCCTCGCCACCATCGCCCTGGGCGTCATCGCGCTGGTCTGGCCCGGTGCGACGCTTCGCGTCATCGGCGTGCTCTTCGGCGTCTACCTGCTTGCCACCGGTGTCTTCCAACTCGCCGCCGCCTTCGGCACCCACGTCCCCCGGCATCTTCGCGTACTGCACTTCATCACCGGCGCGGTCTCCATCCTGCTCGGACTGATCTGCTTCAGGGGCCCCCTCGAATCGATCTTCCTGCTCGCCCTGTGGATCGGCTTCAGCTGGCTCCTGCGGGGCAGCCTGGAGACGGTTGCCGCAGCCTCCGATCAGACCATGCCGGGGCGCGGCTGGCACGTGGCCTTCGGCATCATCGGCACTATGGCCGGCATCGTGATGATCATCATGCCGTTCACCTCCATCGCGACACTCACACTGGTGGTGGGCGTCATGGCCATCGTTCTGGGCCTGACCGAGGTGGTCCGCGCCATCAGGACACGCGTCGAGATCGGCCATCTCGCTCCCGGCACCGCCACCCAGCGGCGCCCTCTGTTCCACGCGCGTGCGCACCCCCAGCACTGATCGGCCGACGGGGGCGTTCTCGGGTATCGGCTCATCAGGGCCGTGCTCACGTACCGCCCGAGTCAGAGGAGTGGAGAAGCCCGCCACGATGTGACCACCACGGCGGCGGCATCGGAGCTGCGCGGATCAGGGACCGAGCGCGCTGGGCACGAATGGCGTATGAACGGCTCGAGTGACACGGGCAGGCTCGTCGAGCATGCGTCTGGCACGACCGGCCGGAAAACGACGAGTCGCACGGCGGACGGACGCGGGATTCCGGCGGATCAGGCAGATGGGGTCCGAGGAACGGGCGAGCGGGGAGACACGGTCGTGCCCGTCGGGTGCGGACCCTTCACCGGCGGACGGCGGAGGGCTTGCCGGTGCGGCAGGCGGGTGACGGTGCTGAACCGTGCTGCACGGCGGCGCAAATGCCGGTGGCCGAGCGCGGGTTCGGGGCGAGCGGGTGGCCGTGTGGTCCGGAAGAAGATCCGTTTGCCGAGTTCGACGAGGAGCAGGTAGACGACGACCATGGCGGCCACCGCGGCGAAGAAGGCTGTCGGCAGGGGCTGGAAGCCGAGGACGTGGGCCAGGGGGGTGGCCGGCAGGGCGGCGCCGAGGGCGACGACTCCCAGTGCGGTCAGTGTCAGAGGCAGGCTGGGGCGGCTGCGCCAAAACGGTATGCGGCGGGTGCGGATGGCGAAGATCACCAGGGTCTGTGTGGCGAGGGACTCCACGAACCAGCCGGTGTGGAACTGGGCGGCGTCGGCGTGGAAGACGCCCAGCATCACGGCGAAGGTGACGAAGTCGAACAAGGAGCTGATCGGCCCGAAGCAGATCATGAAGCGTCGGATGAAGGCGATGTCCCAGTGTGCGGGGCGGCGTACCTGCTCCTCGTCGACCTCGTCGGTGGGGATGGCGAGTTGGCTGGTGTCGTAGAGAAGGTTGTTGAGCAGGATCTGGGAGGGCAGCATCGGCAGGAAGGGGAGGAACAGTGAGGCGCCGGCCGCGCTGAACATGTTGCCGAAGTTGCTGGACGTGCCCATCAGGACGTATTTGATGGTGTTGGCGAAGATGCGTCGCCCCTCGGCGACGCCTTCGGCCAGGACTCCGAGGTCCTTCTCCAGCAGGATCACGTCGGCGGCGTCCTTGGCCACGTCGGTGGCCGAGTCCACCGAGATGCCCACGTCGGCGGCGTGCAGCGCGAGGGCGTCGTTGACGCCGTCGCCGAGGAAGGCGACGTCGCCGCCGGTCTTCCGCTGGATCCGCACGATGCGGGCCTTGTGCTCGGGGCTGACCCGGGCGAAGACGGTGGTGTCGCGGATGGCGGTGGTGAGCCGTTCGTCGTCCATGGCGTCGAGGTCGGTCCCGGTCAGCACGGCGGTGTCGGTCAGCCCCAGGTCGTGGCAGACCTTGGCGGCGACCGCGGGGTTGTCCCCGGTGACGATCTTCGTCGTGATACCGAGCGCGTCCAGCCGTCCCAGCGCATCGGCCGCGTCGTGTTTGGGCGGGTCGAGGAAGACCAGCAGACCGGTCAGACGGAGGTCTCGCTCGTCGGCGGCGCTGAGTGCGGTGGCCGGGTGGGCGGGTCGAGTCGCGACCGCGACGACGCGGTTGCCTGCGGCGAACTCCGCGTCCAGCGCCTCGCGGACCTGCTCGGGGACCTCCGTGCAGCGTTCCAGTACCGTCTCCGGGGCTCCCTTGGTGATGAGCAGGGTGTCACCGGCGGGATCGGTGACGGTGACGGTGACCATCCGCCGCTCATGGTCGAAGGGCAGGACGCCGGTCCGCGTCCAGCCGCTAAGCACCGGGCGCTGGGCGGCGGCGGCCGGGGAGTCCCACAGGGCGTCGTCGAGCGGGTTTCCGCCCACGGGCCGGCCCTGGTCGTCCACGTCCGATTCGGTGCACAGCAGTCCCCGGTGCAGCACTTCCTCCGCCGGGGTGCCGGGGAGGGGTACGGCCCGCATGAAGTCGATGCGGCCCTGGGTGAGGGTTCCGGTCTTGTCGGTGAACAGCACATCGATATCGCCGAGGTCCTCGATGCACACCAGCCGTTTGACCAGTACCTTGCGTCGGCTCATGCGCCGGGAGCCGGCGGCGAGGCTGGTGGAGACGACCGCGGGCAGCAGTTGCGGGGTGATGCCGACCGCGATGGCCAGTGAGAACAGCAGGGCGTCGATCAGCGGCTTGTGCAGTGCGATGTTGATGATGAAGATCGATGTGGTCAGTGCCCCGGCGACGTAGACCAGGAGCATGGAGAAGCGGCGCAGTCCCACCTGGAACTCGGTCTCCAGCTGGTGTCCGCTCAGGCCGGCGGCGATCTTCCCGAACTCGGCTTCGGCGCCGGTGGCGACCACGACACCGCGGCCGCTTCCGGAGTGCACCACCGTGCCCATCAGGGCGCAGCCGGACAGGTCCGCCAGGCCCGTGCCGGCCGGCACGGCAGCGGTGTCCTTCGCGACCGGCAACGACTCGCCGGTCAGCACCGACTCGCTGCACTCGAGCCCGGCCGCCTGAAGCAGCCGCAGATCCGCGGGCACGATGTCGCCGAGCCGCAGCTCGACCACATCACCCGGGACCAGAGCGGTGACCGCCACCTCCTGTGGTCGCCCGTCGCGCAGTACGACCGCGCGGTGCTGGATCTTCGCGTGCAGCGACTGGGCGGTCTTCTCCGCCCGGAACTCGTTGACGAAACCCAGGCCGACGGAGAGCGCCACGATCACACCGATGATCAGGGCGTCGCTGCGCTCCCCGACGAAGTACGACACGACCGCCGCGGCCAGCAGCAGGCCGAGCAGCGGCGACCGCAGCTGATGCCACAGCACCAGCCACGCTCGGGCCCGGTGGGAGTGGACGGCGTTCGGGCCCCAGCGCTTCAGCCGTCGTGCCGCCTCCTCCGACGACAGGCCGCCTTCCGGCACCTGGAGATCACGGAGCACTCGCGCGGTGGGCAGGGCGGCCGCCGAGACGGCACGCCCCCCGGCCACCGGCCTCGCCCCGACCGTGGTCACCATCAGCGCCCACCGCCCGGGCGTCTGCCCTCCCGCACCGGCGAACGCGTCGGCACAGAGCCGGACGAACGTCCGGCAGCGCCGAGCGGACGGAGGGACGGGCCCCCACACGGATCACCTGATAGCGGCCTCACCCTCCCACCTTCCACCCTTCGCCGCTCACCCCCCAATGGGGCCTTCGGCCCTGTCTTCGGTATCTGCTGCCCGCCGTGCGGCGTGCTCCGGGCGGTCGGTGTGACGGCCATGAGACCGCCCGACGAGTGAGGCCGCCCGCTGGACGACGGCCCATCCCGGCGGCCACCATCCCGTGGGCAGGGCTCCCGGCCGACGGTGAAGAACCCATACCCGCAGAGTCCGGGGACTGATCCGGCCCCGCACGGGAGTGCGCAGGGTGACGGCTTCGCCGTCCAGCCCGACGGGGACGGCCGGGAGGTCGGCGTGGATGACGACGTCGTTGGGCATCGCAAGACGGGTCAGTCCGTGCGACTGCCCGCTTCGCAGCCTGGCGGCCGTTTCGGCGGGCGTCTCCGCCCTGGCGGCCAGTACTCCCGGGCGTCCGGAGTCGAGCTGCGCACGCCTGTCGGGCCCGGCCGGGTCCTCGATCTGGTAGGGGTTGTTGCTCACCAGTACGGCGTCCGGCCGGTCCACGGTGAGCAGCCCTGTGCGTACCACCAGCTCCGGACCCTGGTGGCGGGTCGGGAATTCCGGGAGGATCCGTACCATCGTGCCGATCTTGTCCTCCCGGTAGGCCGTGTCCTGCACAGGGCGGCACACGCTCCGAACGACACGTTGTTGACGAACGCCCGCTCGCCTGCGCACCCGAGATCCACGCGCGGCTCGACGCCGTCCCTGAGGGCCTCCAGCGCGGCCGAAGGGTCCTCACGGTCCAGACCGAGATCCATCGCGACGTGGTTGCGGGTGCCCGCCGCAAATACCATGAACGGCGGGCCGCTCTCCGCGGCCACCTCGGCGACGAGTGCCTGCGTGCCGTCTCCGCCGGCCACCCCGAGCAGATCCGCACCGTCGTCCACGGCGCGTCGCGCGACAGTCGCCAGGTCCTGGGGCAGGGAATGATCGATCAGGAAAACCTGAGCTCCGAACGCACGGGGGCGTTCCGCGATCCGGAACCGGCTCGCTTTCCCTCCCTCCGGAATGCGGGTTCACGATCAGATAGGGCCGTCGCGCGCCGGTCGCCGGTCGCGACGCGTTCTCAGTCACGGCATGTACCGGCAAGCCGCATGCATCAGCCCGGCGCACATCACAGGCGACAGCGGGGCTGCCCCGATCACACCCGCGGCTGGCGGCGCCGTCCCCCACCGGGCCGACGCTCCGCCGATCCCACGTGTGGCCACCGCCGCCACGACACTTCCTTCGACAGCTGCGGCCTACGGCACCAGATTGCAGCGGGGCCTGCGCATCCGCGCCTGGGACGTAGGTGGTCGACCCGCCACCGTCGTTGATCCACCGTGTCTTGGACGGGTCCCCGCAACGCGTCCACCGCCGCCGGGCCCACGCCTCACCCCTCCCGCGTGCCCCGGGGTCGGACGGCCCACGGATCAGGATGTGGATGAGCCACGGAAGCACGCTCGCACAGAGGGTTCGCTGCCGCTCCCACTGCACGGCATCAGCCACCAGGCCAGCGCCTGGGGTGATGGGCGGCAAGCCCTTGAAGTGCTCCGCGGCCTGCTCGGTCGAGACGTTCGGGTGCCGACCAATCATGGGGACGATCTCCCACCGTGGTGCCCACTTCAGCCGCGGCGTACATGAGGAGAACTCGGGGCCTTCTCCAGCGCCAGCCGATCGAGGCGGCCAGCGCGAAAGGCGTGACCGGCCTTCCGGCGATCGGTGTCAGCCGCCGTAGCCGGTCACGGTCGCCTCGGCGGCGATCCATGGGGGACGGCCGAGGGATCCGCTGGTTGTGTTCACCTGCTCCCATGTCGGCTGGCGGCGACTTGACGCAGCCCGTGGCAGAGGCCGGCATGTGTGACAACGCAGGGAGATCACGTCTCTCCGGGTGAGGAGCCCTCCTCGTTTCCCGAGACTGCGGCTGGGCACCCAGTACCCATGGCGACGCGTCCGGTTCCGGTGCGAACCATCCTCGCCACCATCGGTCTGGTGCTCGCCACCTACGTCGTACTCGAGTTGGTGGTGCAGGCTCGTCGGGTCTTGATCTGGGCGGTCATCGCATTGTTCCTGGCCGTCTCCCTGCATCCCGCGGTCGAGGCGCTGCAGCGACGGGTGCCGCGGTGCCGACGGTCGGTGGCCACCTTGCTGGTCTTTCTGGCCGCGGCCGCGGCCGTCGGCGCGGTGGTCGCCCTGTTCGTCATCCCCCTGGCTCACGAGGGAAGCCGGTTCGCCGGTCGTCTGCCCGTGATGATCAGGGACGCCCGGGCCGGCCGCGGGCCAGTCGGTACCCTGCTGGAACGGATCCACGCACTGCGGTATGTCCAGCGACATCAGGCGCAAATTCGCGCGTTCGCCACCGGGCTGAGCAGACCTGCCTTGAGGTTCATCCGCAGTGCTACGACCACCGTGACGGGCGCTCTCACCATTTTTGTCCTGGCCTATCTGATGGTGTTGGAGGGCCCCAAGACCATAGATCGATCCCTGGCACTCGTGGACGAGGCGCCCGCAGCCCGCATACGCCGCGTCGGAGCCTCGTGCGCCCGTACTGTCAACGGCTACTTGACCGGAAACTTGCTCATCAGCGTCATCTGCGGGCTCCTGACCTACGTGGTGCTGCTGGTTTCCGGAGTGCCGTTCGCCGGCCTGCTGGCCCTCTTCGTCGCCGTGACCGACCTCATTCCCTTGGTGGGGGCCACCATAGGGGCTGTCGTCGCCTCCTCAGTAGCGTTCGTTCATTCCTTGCCGGCCGGCATCGGAGCCATCGTCTTCTTCATCGTCTATCAGCAGGCCGAAAACCACCTCCTGCAACCGGTCATCCTGTCTCGCACGGTCAAACTCAACCCCCTCACCGTGCTGCTGGCCATCCTGATCGCCGCCGAAGTCGCCGGGATACTCGGTGCTCTGCTGGCGATTCCCGTCACCGGCATCATCCAAGTCATCCTCGGTGACATCTGGGCTCACCGCGGCGGTCGGCGGCTGGGGCTGCCGATGCGGCCAGACAACAGCCCCGCGAACCCCGACCGGTCCGACGCAGCCGAATGACCGCAGTACGGAATCCGGCCGGGGGTCTGTGGGCTCAGGAAATGGCGACGTGCCAGCGGCTGGGCCGGTGACGGGCCCAACCGATCGCGCCGTCGCGCAAGCCCTCCTCACTGACGGCGTCGATCATCGGCATCGCCCCACAGAGAGTGACCCGGACAGCAGCGTCAGCATCTTGCGGCTCTCGTGCTCGGCGGTGGCGATGCGCTCTTCGGGCAGGGCCGGGGCGTGGCGCCGCAACTCGCCGGAGGCCGCTTCAGCGGCTTCGCACAAATCGGCCAAGGCGCTCCCCAGACGGCAACGAGCGCGGACAAGACCGGCGAGATCGGGGGCGGTGGACCGGTCCATCAACCGCGCGGCCGTCTCATGGGCCGCGTCCACCGCCGCCAGGGCGCTCTGGGCGCGGTCGACTGCCCGGCGGTCAGCGATCGCGATGGCGACAAGCAGCCCGAATGCGCAACCCGTGAGGGTGTCAAGGCCGTGCCCGAAAAGGGCGCACGTGGATCCGCCGACGGTGCACACCACCAGGTCGGCTCTGCCCAGGGTCAGCAGGATCAGACCCGGCGCGGCCGTCGCCGTGATGACGCTGAGCGCTGTCTTGGGCCACAGATCGGTCGCCCGGCCCAGCCACAACACACACCGCGCGGGGACAGCGGCTGGAGTGGGATGGTCTTTCCGGAGGCGATGGGCTGCTCCCTGTGTGTTGCAGCGTCGCAGCGCGGCCCGAACTCGCCCGCACACAGACGCGTCAGGGCCTAACGCCTTGAAACCCGGACTCAGTGGCCGTTGCTCCGGCCGTTACGACCGGTGGCGAGCCGGCTCTCCAGGCCGGCGATGAGCGTGTCCACCACCAGCCGGAACATGCGGTCCTGGTCGGGGCCTGCCCGGTCGGCGAAGGTGGCCTCGTCCTCACCGGAACCGATGCCGGAGGGTGTGAGGTTCGACCACTGGTCGAGTGAGCCGTTGAGTTCGGCGTTGAGGACACCGATGACGACAGCGGCCATGAGAGCGGCGATCTCGGGGACCTCTGACGGTGGCACCCCTGCGGCGGTCGTGATCGCGGTGAGCGTGGTCCAGAACGGGTCGTCGGGCCGGATGAAGTCCGGCTGGTGACTGAACGGATAGGCCATCAGGTTGGGATGGCGGTGTGCCAGCGTCCGGAAATCCGTGGCGAGCAGGCGGATGCGTTCCTGCCAGGGGGCATCCTGAAGCGACACGGTGCGGAACTGTGCACCGACCGTTCTCGCCACGCCGCGCAGCACGGCCTCCTTGTTGGGCACGTGGTGGTACAGCGACATGGGGTTCGCGTCGAGTTCGGTGGCGAGTTTGCGCATGGTGAGCGCCTCGCCCCCGTCCTCGTCGATGAGCCGTAGGACGGCGGCGTAGATTCCGGCCTCGGTCAGAGGCACGTCCCTCTTCCTCGTTCCGCGCGGGGGCGCCTCACCTTCTTTTCCATATCTCGTACGGCATCAGTTTCATGCACTGTATGGAAATGGCTTCGATCACATGCCGTGCACGGCCGACGAGGCGCTGGTATCCAGGCGGCGCCTGCACCGGGCAGAGGTTCGCGTCTCGAGAATGCCTCATGTGCCAGGGACCACCGCGGAAGCCACCGCCTCCATCGAGCGACAACAGAAACTGGCTCTGTGATGGCACCAGCATTCCCGTTGCAGCCGCGCCCCAGCCCGATGGTCACCTCCAGCCACTCGGTGACGGGTCTGGCTGTGCGGGTGGACGGGGGCCTGTGGAGTGGTCACCGATCGTGACGGCCACCCTGCCGGTGCGGCCGGTGGCCGCGGGGCGCGTCGCTTCCGCGGCCACCCGTACCTCTGCGAAGGTCCTCGGCGAGCTCGGGGTGCCCGGCGACGGCCTGTCGTCGGACCGCTCTGGTCCCGGGTGACGTGGTCGAGCTGCGGCTGGGTGACATCGTGCCCGCGGATCTGCGGCTGCTCGCGACCGCGGGGCTGGAGTGCGGCGAGTCGGTGCTGACCGGCGAGTCGTTGCCGCTCGCGAAGGACACCCCCGCCGTGCCGGCCGGGACGGCATTGGCGGACCTGTCCGGCTGCGCCCTGTCGGGGACCGTGGTGCACTCGGGAAGCGGCCGCGGTGTCGTGGTCGCCACCGGTGCCGAGGCCGAGTTCGGGAAGATCGCCGCCGGGCTGAGCGGGCACCAGCTGGAGACCGAGTTCCAGGTGGGGCCGCGCCGGTTCTCCATGCTCCTGGTGTACGTCGCGGGCGCGCTGACCACCTCGATCTTCATCATCAACGTGCTCCTGCACAAGCCGCTGATCGACGCCCTGCTGTTCTCACTGGCCATAGCGGTGGGCATCACCCCACGGCTGTTGCCCGCCGTGGTCTCCACCAGCCTGGCCGCGGGCTCCCGGCGGATGAGCCGGCGCAAGGTGCTGGTCAAGCGGCTGGTGTGCATCGGGGACCTCGGCGACGTCGAGGTCCTTTTCACCGACAAGACCGGCACCCTGACCCAGGGCCGCATCGACTTCATGCGAGCCGTCCCGTTCGTCGACGTCCCGGCGGGGGAGGTGCTGCGCCTGGGCCTGCTGTGCACCGAGGCGGACGTGGACGACCAGGGTCGGCCCGTGGGCGGGAACCCGCTCGACGCCACGCTGTGGGACTCCCCGGCCGCAGCCGCCCAGCGCCCGGTGCTCAGCGAGTGGAAGCGCGACGGCGTGCTGCCCTTCGACCATGAGCGGCGGATGGTGTCCGTCACGGTCACGGACACCTCCGGTGACATCGTGCTGATCATCAAAGGCATGTCAATGGTCTCTCTCGCCGCGAGGCCGGTGAGGGCGGTTTCGAAGTCGGTGTCTTCGCCGCACCCACGCACCGGAACGGATGAACCTCCGCACTGCAGACTGGGGTCTTTCTGCTCGCGGTGCGCGCGGCGGGCCTATCGGCCGGCCCCATGGCCGGCTTCGACAGGGCCGGCGTGGTCGAGGAGTTCTTCACGGGTACCAGCTGGCGTTCACATCTGGTGGTCAACATCGGTCATCCCGGTGCCGACCCGTGGTTCCCGAGGCTGCCCCGCGTCCCTGTTGAGGACGCCATCGCCTGGGCCTGACGACGCGGTCGGTCCCCAGCACCGTTGCAGCTGCGCCCGCCCGTGCCGCCAGGAGCGGCACGGGCGGGCAATGGGGAAGGGCACTACCGCTGTCAGTCGGCCTGCCGCAGCCCAGCGCTCCACTTCTCCTCGATCCGGCCGAACTTCCACACGGCCAGGGCAGTGGCCCACGTGGCGAAGAAGAGGCCGACGATGACGAAGCCGATGATGTTGAGGTCCAGGCCGCCGACCCAGTCCCAGAACGCGCCGTGCAGGCCGGCCTTGTCGGCGAGCAGGCCCAGCAGCTCGGCAGTGCCGATGATCAGCGCGACGGCGACGGACAGGCCCGTGATGACGAGGTTGTAGTAGACCTTGCGCACCGGCTTGGAAAAGGCCCAGCCGTAGGCGAAGTTCATGAAACAACCGTCGATGGTGTCCAGCAGACTCATCTCGGCCGCGAAGAGTACCGGCAGGCAGAGAATGGCGTACCAGGGCAGCCCGGAGGCCGCTCCAGAGCCTGCCAGCACCAGCAGCGCGACCTCCGTGGCGGTGTCGAAGCCGAGACCGAACAGAAGGCCGAGCGGATACATCTGCCAAGGCCTGGTGATCGACTTCATCACTCGTCCCAGCAGGCGGTTCATGAGGCCACGATTGTCGAGCTGCTGCTCCAGTGCGGCCTCGTCGAGGTGGCCCGAGCGCATCTGCCGGAAAATCGCCCAAATACCCGCCAGAATGACGCTGTTGATGATGGCGATGATGTAGAGGAACGTCCCGGAGACGGTCGTACCGATCAGCTGGGTGACGTGGTGCAGCTCGGAGTTGTCGTCCCGCACCGGTCCGGCGAGGGCTTTGATGCCCAGGCAGAGCAAGAGCGCCAGGAAGAACACGATGCTGGAGTGCCCCAGGGAGAACCAGAAGCCGACCGACAGGGGACGTCGGCCCTCCTCCATCAGTTTCCGAGTGGTGTTGTCGATCGCCGCGATGTGGTCGGCGTCGAAGGCGTGCCGCATGCCGAGGGTGTACGCGCTCACTCCGATGCCGATTCCGAAGCCTTTGGTGCCCAGGCTGTAGTGCTCCGGCGCAACGATCGCGACAAGCGTGAACCACCCGATGACGTGGAGTCCGATGACGAAGGCGGCCATTCCGGCGACGCGGCCCCACTCGGCGCGGCTCATCGAGCCGGACCTGTGGCGCCAGCGGGAGGGGGATCCGCTGGTAGCCGTGCGTGGGGCTGTCATGTGTGGTCTTCCTTCGTTTCTACGGGACAGGCCGGGAGGCGCCCGGTGGGCGAGAAAGGGCTGGTTGGGCCTGCTCCCGTCCACCGGGCGACTCAAGCGTCAAGCTACGGGCGCGGCTGAGTCCGCAGCGCAAGCGGCGTCAGCGTCACTGGTTGCGGTTCCCGTCGTGGCCGTAGCGGTTCCAGTCGCCGTCGTTCCGAAAGGAGCCGTGGTCGTTCCGATACGAGCTGCGGCCGTACCGGTTCCAGTCGTGGTCGTACCGGTACGTCCTGTCGTGCTTCCAGCCGCGGTACTCGTCGTCCCCACTGCAGTAGCGAACGTGGCGGTCGTACCGGTCCCAACGGGTGTACCTGTCCCCGTCGTTGCGCTGTCGGCCGCGGTAGTCGTCCCGGCAGTACTTGTGCTCGTGGTCGTGCCGGTAGGAGACGTCGCGGTGCCAGCGGTGGCCGTCGGTCTTGGCACTCACGGCTGAGTGCTGGACATGCTCGGATACAGGCGTCGCGGCCGAGGCGGAGCCACCGGCACCGAGAACGGCTCCACCCGCGACCGCGGTGGATGCGGCAGCGAGAGCGAAGCGCTTCGTGAGCTTCCTCATGGTTTTCCCTTCAGCGGGCGCAGTCCGCTCCCAGCGATTGCTGGTGCGAGTGATGGATGCGCCTCGGTAGTCGAGGCCGCAACGGCGTGATCTACCCCTTGTGGGGGTCGGCCGGCGGCCGACGGTCGACGCAGGCCACAGATACGGCGGCGCTGCTAAATGTTCCATACGTCGTATGGAATCGAGATAATTCGTACCATACGGCGTACGGAAATGTCGAACGTGGTCGATGGTCCCGGATGGGGGGCTGGAAGGGTTTGTGACCCAGATCATAGTGAGACAAGTTGACTCATAGATGGGTTGTGAGTCAATCTGTCTCACAGAGGGGGTCGCGGAAACGCAGAACTCGCGACCATCTGCAGATGCCGTAGATGCCACCGCATTCACGCATACGTGCTATTGGAGGAAACCATGACCGCTACGCTCACGAAGAAGGCGGGCAAGGGCCGTACCGACGGGGTCGTCTCGGAGCTGGCCACCTACTTCCACATCAAGCCGGGACACGAGGAAGAGATCCGGGCGGCGGTCCAGCGGTTCGTGGAGGAGCTGCGCCGCCAGGACCCGGCGCAGACCATCAAGACCGGTCTGCGCGACACCCGGCACGTGGTCTTCGACGGCGGCAGGATGCTGCTGTGGGCCACCACCTTCGAGACCGAGTGGGACCCCTACGTCGACGACGCGATCCTGACCGTCGGCTTCGAGCACTTCGCGGACTGGCTGCAGCACACCACCGAGTGGGACGGGCTGTTCGCGTGGGTCGAGGAGGCCGGCGGCATGAGCGCCCTGACCGACATGGACCGCCCGGACTTCGAGGACAACGTCCGCAACTCCACCGCCCGCCTGAAGAAGATCCTCCAGGACGGCCAGGAGCAGGCCGCCTCCTACTTCAACCCCCTGGGCACCCTCACCATGCCCCAGGTCGTCAAGGCCCAGAAGCTCGACGCCGCCTTCCAGGAAGTCCTCGACGACCCCACCGCCGAGGAAGCCCTCGCCCACCCCGCCCTCAAGCCCCTCCTCGCCCAGGCCGCCAGCTGACCCGCTGACCCCCCACACCCCTGGGAGGGAGCGACCATTCCCGCTTCCTCCCAGGACCTCGATCGCTCACCGCAGGCGACTTTGTGAATGTATTCACTTTCACAAAGTCGCCTGGCGGGATTCCCTGGAGAGGGAGTACCTACGCCCATGTCGCCTGACGTGATAGCCCGCTGGCAGTTCGGAATCACCACCGTCTACCACTATCTCTTCGTGCCGCTGACGATCAGCCTGGCCGGCATCACGGCCGGGCTGGAGACGGCGTGGGTGCGCACGAAGCAGGACAAGTATTTTCACGCCACCAAGTTCTGGGGGAAGCTCTTCCTGATCAACATGGTGATGGGCGTGGTCACCGGCATCGTCCAGGAGTTCCAGTTCGGCATGAACTGGTCGGCGTACTCCCGCTTCGTGGGCGACATCTTCGGGGCGCCGCTGGCGATGGAGGCGATCATCGCCTTCTTCTTCGAATCCACCTTCATCGGGTTGTGGATGTTCGGCTGGGACAGGCTTCCCCGCCGCCTGCACCTGTTCTGCATCTGGATGGTGTCCCTCGGCACTGTGCTGTCGGCGTACTTCATCCTGGCGGCGAACTCGTGGATGCAGCACCCGGTCGGCTACCGGATGGACCACGGCCGACCCCGGCTGACCGACTTCGCCGAAGTGCTCCTGCAGCCCACGGCGGTGTTCGCCGCCCTGCACGCGCTCACTGCCGCTTTCGTCACCGGGGGAGCGCTCGTGACCGGCATCGCCGCCTGGCACCTGTGGCGCGCGAAGCGCACGCAGGCCGGGGGCGGCGTGGTGGAGGCGGGACGGATCAGCGTCATACGGACCTCCCTGCGGGTCGGCCTCGCCGTGCTCGCCGTCGCGGGCTTCGCCACCGTCCTCGACGCCGACGCCCTCGGCAAACTGATGGTCGACCAGCAGCCGTTGAAGATGGCCGCCGGTGAAGGTCTGTGGAACACCGCGGCGAACGCCCCGTTCTCGCTGTTCGCCGTCCCGAACGTGGGCAAGCACCAGAACTCCGTCGACATCGACATCCCGTACGTGCTGTCGTTCCTCGCCCACAGCGACCCGCACACTCCCGTCACCGGCATCAACAACGCGGCGTCGGCCATGGCGGCGCAATACGGCGGCGCCCCGGGGGACTACCTTCCCAACGTCCCGCTGGAGTACTGGTCGTACCGCTTCATGATCACATTCGGGATGGCCTCCGTCGCCATCGGCGTGGCCGGGCTGTGGCTGACCCGCAACCGGCGCTGGATCGCCCCGCACTTCGTCACCCGGCCGGACGAGGTCCCGCACCTGGTGCTCACAAAGAACCGGGCCGTCGGGCCGGTGCTGACCAAGTGGGCCTGGCGGGCCGCCGTCTGGACCCTGGGATTCCCGCTGATCGCGAACTCCTTCGGATGGATCTTCACGGAAACGGGCCGCCAACCGTGGGTGGTCTACGGCCTGATGCGCACCTCGGACGCCGTGTCACCGGGGGTGAGTGCCGGGGAGATGCTCACCACCTTGATCGGTTTCACCTTCCTGTACGGAGTCCTCGCCGTCATTGAAGTCAAGCTGATGGTCAAGTACGCCACGGCCGGGCCCCGGCTCGACGAGCAGCCGCCGCAGCGTGACCCCCGGTTGCGCGGTCCGTCCTCCGCCGAGGACGACGACAAGATCCTCACGTTCGCCTACTGACCAGCCGTCAGGACTTTCGCCATGCACCTCCACGACTTCTGGTTCCTGCTCATCGCCTTCTTCTGGACGGGCTACTTCGTCCTGGAGGGCTTCGACTTCGGCGTCGGCGTGCTCACCAAGCTCCTCGCCCGTGACGAGCCCGAACGCCGCGTGCTGCTCAACACCATCGGGCCCGTCTGGGACGGCAACGAGGTCTGGATGATCGCGGCCGGCGCTGCGACCTTCGCCGCCTTCCCCGGCTGGTACGCCACCCTGTTCAGCGGCTTCGACCTTCTGCTGTTCGCCGTCCTCGTCTGCCTGATCGTGCGGGCCGTGGGTTTCGAGTACCGCGCCAAGCGCGACAGCGTCCGCTGGAAACGGAACTGGGAGCACGCCATCTTCTGGTGCTCGCTGCTGGCGCCGCTGCTGTGGGGGCTGGTCTTCGCCAACATCGTCCACGGCGTGGCCATCGACCGGCGGCACGTCTACACCGGTGGCCTGAGCGGCCTGTTCCACCCGTACGCGCTGCTCGGCGCGGTGACCCTGCTGGCGGTCTTCACCGTCCACGGAGCGGTGTTCGTCGCGCTCAAGACGGTCGGCGACATCCGTGACCGTGCCCGAACACTCGCCCTCAGGCTCGGCGTTCTGGCAGCCGCGCCCGCCGCGTCCTTCTTGCTCTGGACGCAAGGGGACCGGGGCAACGGCCGCAGCTTGGCAACGGTGGTCGTCGCGCTGGTGGCCTGGGGCATCGCACTCGCTTGTACCAGGGTTCGCCGGGAGGGATGGGCGTTCACCTTCTCCGCGGCCACGGTGGCGGCCATGGCAGCCACGTTGTTCCTGACGCTCTATCCCGACGTCATGCCCTCCACGCTGAACCCGGCCTGGAGTCTGACCGTCACCAACGCGTCCTCCTCGGCGTACACGCTGGGGATCATGACGTGGGTGGGCGCCGTCTTCGCGCCGCTGGTCATGGGCTACCAGGCCTGGACGTACTGGGTGTTCCGCAAGCGCATCGGCACCCAGCACATCCCGCGGGCCGACTCATCCGGATCCGCTCCCGCACGCTCTCACGTCCCGTCTCACGCACAGGGAACCGTCGTGACCCTTGCCCCTGTCCCGGACAGGCCGCGCATCCTCATCGCCGGCGGCGGCTACGTCGGCCTCTATACCGCGATGCGCCTGCTGAAGAAGCTGCGCCGCGGCGAGGCGACCGTCACGGTCGTGGACCCCCGCTCGTACATGACCTACCTGCCCTTCCTCCCGGAGGCGGCAGCCGGCAACGTGGCCCCGCGCAACCTGGTCGCCTCGCTGCGCGGCGTTCTGACCGGTGCGGAGGTGGTCACCGGCCACGTCGTCTCCGTCGACCAGGCGGACAAGGTCGCCCACGTCAGCACCGCGGCGGGTGACACGCTCGAACTGTCCTTCGACCACCTGGTCGTCGCGCTCGGCTCGGTCTCCCGCACCTTCCCGATCCCCGGCCTGGCCGAGCACGCCACCGGCATGAAGTCGGTCGAGGAGGCCATCAGCCTGCGCAACCACGTCCTGGCCCAGCTCGACCGGGCGGACTCGACGTCGGACGAGACGGTGAAGCGCAAGGCGCTGACCTTCGTCTTCGTAGGGGGAGGCTTCGCCGGCGTGGAGACCATCGCGGAGGTCGAGGACATGGCCCGCGACGCCGCCGGTAACTACCGCAATGTCAGTAGGGAGGACATGCGCTTCATCCTGGTCGAGGCCGCCGGTCGCATCCTGCCCGAGATGGGTGCCGACCTCGGCGTCTGGACGATGGAGAAGCTTCAGGCACGCGGCATCGAGGTGTACCTCGAGACCTCCATGGAGTCCTGCGCCGACCAGCACGTGGTACTGGCGAACGGAGTCGAGACAGACGCCTCGACGATCGTGTGGACCGCCGGCGTCCGCCCCAACCCCGCCCTGGCCCACTTCGGCCTGCCGCTCGGCCCGCGCGGCCACGTCGACACCCTGCCCACGCTGCAGGTCAGGGATTTCGATCACGTGTGGGCCGCAGGCGACAACGCCCAGGTCCCCGACCTGGCCGGCGAAGAGGGCGCGTGGTGCCCGCCCAACGCGCAGCACGCCGTACGACAGGCCCCGGTGCTGGCCGACAACGTGCTCGCGGCTCTGCGCGGACGACCGGTGAAGGAGTACCGGCACAAGAACCTCGGCGCGGTGGCCGGCCTCGGCCTCCACAAAGGCGTCGCGATCCTGTTCAACAAGCTCAAGCTCAAGGGACGGCCGGCGTGGTGGTTCCACCGGCTCTACCACGGCAGTCGTGTCCCGACGCCGAACCGCAAGATACGCGTGTTCGTGGACTGGTTCCTGGCCTCCCTGCTCAAGCGGGACACCGTCGGCCTCATCGAACTGGAGCACCCGCGCGACCCGTTCACCGAAGCGGCCACGCCGCCCCGCAGCCGTACCTGATCCCTTCCCCCCTTTGTGTCCGTCCTTGTCTGGAGGGCTGTCCCTATGTCCCAGAACGCCATCTCCGCCGCTCGCGGCGCCGAGGCCGCACCTGAGAATGCGCCTGTCGACCCGTCGCACCAGCGCCGCTGGTGGATCCTGCTGGTCATCTCCCTGTCCATGCTGATGGGCGTCCTCGACGGCACCATCGTGAACATCGCCCTGCCGTCCGCCCAGCACGACCTCGGCTTCTCGGACGCCGACCGGCAGTGGGTGGTCACCGCCTATGCGCTGGCCTTCGGCAGCCTGCTGCTGCTCGGCGGCCGGGTCGCGGACCTGGTCGGTCAGAAGGTGACGTTCCTGGTGGGTCTGGCCGGCTTCGCGGCCGCCTCCATGGTGGGAGGCGCGGCGAACGGGTTCGCCATGCTCGTCATCGCCCGCGCCGTCCAAGGCCTGTTCGCCGCCCTGCTGGCCCCGTCCGCGCTGTCGCTCCTGATGACCACCTTCACCGATCCGCGCGAGCGGGCGAAGGCCTTCACCGTCGCGGGCTCGATCGCCGGAGCCGGCGGAGCCATCGGCCTGATCCTCGGTGGGGTATTGACCCAGTACTTCGACTGGCGCTGGACCATGTACGTCAACGTGGTCTTCGCGGGGGTGGCGTTCGTTGGTGGGGCCGCTCTGCTGCACCGCACGCCGCGCGACACGTCCTCCAAGCTCGATGTCCTCGGCACTGCGCTGGTCTCCATCGGCCTGTTCTGCCTGGTCTACGGGTTCTCGAACGCCGAGACGCACGGCTGGGGTTCGCCGGCGACCTGGGGCATGCTGGCGGCCGGAGCCGTACTGGTTGCCGTCTTCGTGTGGTGGCAGACCAGGGCGGCGTATCCGCTGTTGCCCCTGCGAGTCCTGCTGGACCGCAACCGCGGTGCCTCCTTCGCCGCCCTCTTCGTCACCGGCGCGGGCATGTTCGGCGTGTTCCTGTTCCTCACCTACTACCTGCAGCAGAGCCTCGGTTACAGCGCCCTGAAGACGGGCTTCGCCTTCCTGCCCATGATCGTGGCGTCGTCGTCCGCCTCCGCGGTGGCCAACAACGTCCTGGTGCGGCGCATAGGTCCCAAGCCGGTGGTTCCGCTGGGGATGGCCATCGCGGCCGCCGGCCTGGTGTGGATGACCACGCTGGACCTGGGCAGCGGATACATGACGCAGGTGCTGCCCCAACTGGTGCTCGTCGGCATCGGACTGGGTACGGTGATCGCGCCCGCGATGAGCCTGGCCACCTCCGGTGTAGCCGCGGCCGATGCCGGAGTCGCGTCCGCCGCCGTCAACACCGTCCAGCAGGTGGGTGGGTCCATCGGCGTCGCCCTGCTCAGCACGATGGCCTCCGACGCCGCCACCAACTACCTCTCCGGCCGTAACCCCAAGGACCCCGGCGTCCTGGCGCAGGCCGGTCTCGAGGGCTACTCCACGGCCTACTGGTGGTCGGCGGCCGTCTTCGTGGTAGGTCTGATGGTGACCGTACTGCTGTACCGCCGTGGCGTGCCGCAGCACGACGAGAGCGCCGCACCCGCCGTTCACATGTGACGCACACCGCGGGAGTCGTACGGGTCTGGGGCTTCTCTCTTCCGCTACTATGAGACAAGATGACTCATAGTGATGCTGTAAGACGCGTTGTCCCACAGAAAGGTGGAGTAGATGCACGTCAGAACTGATCCGCGTCTGTTGCGCAGTCGCGAGGCCATGGTCGCGGCGGCTACCGAGTTGCTCACGGAAGGCGGGCTGGAGGCCGTGACGCATCAAGCGGTCGCCGCCCGTGCCGGCGTCGGCAGGGCCACGGTCTACCGGCACTGGCCCGGCCTTCTCGAGCTTCGCCTGGCCGCGCTGGAGGCCGGCATGCCCCCACTGCCCCCGGTGCCCGAGGAGATTCGGGCCGCTTCGGGTCACGATCCGCGAGCCGAGCTCATCCACAACCTGGGCGTCCTCGCCGAGCGGCTGGACGACGAGAACACCGGTGCCGTTCTTGTCGCGGTCATCGGTGGCTCACGGAACGACGAAGGCATGCGTCACCTCCGGCAGACGCTGATGGCCCAGATCGCCGATGCCGTGCGTCCCGCTGTTGCCGCGGCCGTCGAACGCGGCCAGCTCCGGTCCGACGTCACGCCTGAGACCATGGCCATGGCCACGGTCGGCCCCCTGTTCTTCGAGCGCTTCATCGCCGGGAACCGTCTGGGGCGTGACACGGTGGAGATCGTCGTGGATGCCGCTCTGCGGGCCTGGGCCTAGGCACTGCCCGGCGCATGATCTCCTCCGGAGCCTGCGGTGTCGGCCAGGATCTCGGCCGTCACGGCGTCGCAGACCTGCTCGGCGGCCGTGATCGTTGCCTCCCAGTCCGGAAGGGTGCGCTTGGGCGGGAGAGGTTCGGCGCGGGCCTGAGCCGCCGCGCGCCGGGCGTCGGCCAGGCGGCGGTAGGCGGCGCGGCGCAGTGTCTGACGCTGGGCGGACGTGGCGTTCGGCGCCAGGTCGCGGTAGCGGCGGACGGCGATCAGAGCGGCTTCGGTCTGCGCCGCGGCCCAACTGCCGGCGGAGTCCGGCCACACCAGGAAGTTCGCCACCAGCACGATGGCCGCGGCCAGGGTGGTGTCCAAAATGCGGGTGCCGTACAGCGTCCGGTGGTCTCCGAGCAGATCGACGAGGACGAAGACGATCCCGGTCAGACCGGTGGTGGCGACGGCATAGTGATGGCGGACGCCTACTGCCATGAGCGCGCCGAAGACCGCCACCGTCCCGACGAGTGCGTACGGGGTGTTGCCGGTCAGCAGGGCAACCGCACCGATCGCGGCGACGCCGACGACCGTGCCGACGCAGCGATGCACCGCCCGGCGCAGGACGGGGCCGAAGTCAGGCTTGTAGATGAAGGCCACGGTCATGGGCAGCCAGTACCCTCGTGGGCCATGCAGCAGGACGGCACTGATGTAGGCGACGAGGACACAGGCAGAGAGCAGAACGGCGTACCGCTGACGGACGGTCCGACCCGGGCGCGGGCGTGCCGGCGCCGAGAGGACCACATCCGCGCCGGCTTCCGCGTCGGCTGTCCCGCACAGTTCCACGAGGGCTCGTACCGCGGGTGAGCGCAGGTAGCTCTCGGGTACCGCCTTCTCGGCCGGCAGGAGGCCCTGCCCGGTGGCGGTGCTCCTCCCTGCGGGAAGCAGGCGCTCGGCCATCTTCGATGGGAGGTCGGCCACGCCGGGCGGGAGGCGGCGTCCCTCCCACACGAGCGCCGACACCACCTCGCCGAGGCGAACGGCGAGGCGCAGAGCGTCGAGCAGTCGACTGGTGTCGGGATCTTCCGGCCTATGGCGGGTTGCGGCCGCCAGGTCGGGAGCCATGACGTCGTGCGCGTCGTTGAGCGCCAGCGTCATGGAGCGTCGTGCGGCCTCGGCGTGCGGGGTGCCGACGGCCGTCAGCGCCTGCGCGGCGGTGCGGTACACGGCGCGCACGGAGTCGGACTCGATCCGGTGCCGCCGCCACAGCCACGGGCTCGTGGACAAGAAGGTGACCAGGAGCACTCCGGACAGCAGCGCCAGGGGCGGCTGCCACCATGATCCGGACAGGGCGATGCCGCTGCCGACGGTGGTTCCGAGGAGCACGTGCATGCCGGTCACGGAGAGAACGGGGCCACGCAGACTGATCAGTCCCCCGACCACAGCGGTCGAGACCAGACAGCCCGCCACTGCCGCCGTGTGCCCACTGCGCAGCGCCAGTTCCCCGATGAGCAGGCCGAGGGCGCTGGCCAGCCCTACGGCCAGCAGTCGCTGCATGCGCAAGCGGTAGGGGGACGAACCGTCCTGCCCCACACCCCACAGGGCACCGATCCCGGCGAACACGGCCACCATGTGTCCTGTCCACAGCCCGAGCAGGAGGGGAAGAGCCAGAGCGACGACACCGCGCAGGGCGGTGGCGAGCGGAAACCCCGCGCGCGCTGTGCTCAGGGCACGGCGCAGCCATGTGGTCACGGCTGTCCCTGGACGGCGCGACCGCCGGGTCTCTGCTGTGGGTGCCATGGGAGTGGGTCCTGGTTGCCGTAGCGCTGGTCTCATTTCAACGCCCCGCGGTGCGCCCGTCGAGCACGGCCCAGCTCGGTTCGTGACAAGGACGGTCAGCTTGCGGGACCATGGACCGCCCTGGGCACGGATCATCTCGATGTCCGCGGTGGCCGAGGGGCTGGCTTTGGTGTCGTGCCCGCGCCGAGAGCACTCGGGTCGGCTCGTGACCGGCTCTCACCATCCCGCCGATCAGCGCGAGAGCCGTTGCCGAGTCACTCGCTGACAGCCGGGTGATCGGTTTGCAGATGGTCAAGAACGGCAGGGGAGATCCCAGCGAGATGGTCGATCTGCACCGCTGTGAGACGGTCGATGACCAGGCGCCGCACCTCCTGGGCATGGCTGGGCGCGGCTCTTTCCAGGGCGGTCCGCCCTTCTGTCGTGATCACCGCGTACATGGCGCGTGACGCGCCGCTCCGGCGCTCCACCAGGCCGCGCTTGCACATGCGGGTGAGCTGGTGGTGGAGGCGGCTCTTCTCCCAGCCCAGCTCGTGGCTGAGCTCATGGGCACGCGACCGTCCGCCCGGGGGCTTCGGACAGGGCGACGAGCACCGTGTGGTCATAGCCTCGCTCGTCCTTGTCATCCCGTCGCCCGGCTGCTGAGAGTCGCCTTCCAGTGGTGTTCCGCCTGCACCCGTCGGCCGGAGCGCCACGTGCACGCTTCCGGTGAGAGGGTGTGCTCGCCTTGCCGGCGAGCGTGGCGCACAGGACCAGCAAGGTGCGCTCGAAGTGCTGGGCCACCAGCTCGGCCAGGGCGCGGTGAGGGGGTCGACATGCTGCTCGGCTGAGCGCCCGGCCCCAGTACGTCGCGAGGGTGCAACGTGCATGTGACCCAGGTCATAGTGAGACAAGTTGACTCATAGATGGGTTGTGAGTCGATCTGTCTCACAGAGGGGGTCGCGGAAACGCAGAACTCGCGACCATCTGCAGATGCCGTAGATGCCACCGCATTCACGCATACGTGCTATTGGAGGAAACCATGACCGCTACGCTCACGAAGAAGGCGGGCAAGGGCCGTACCGACGGGGTCGTCTCGGAGCTGGCCACCTACTTCCACATCAAGCCGGGACACGAGGAAGAGATCCGGGCGGCGGTCCAGCGGTTCGTGGAGGAGCTGCGCCGCCAGGACCCGGCGCAGACCATCAAGACCGGTCTGCGCGACACCCGGCACGTGGTCTTCGACGGCGGCAGGATGCTGCTGTGGGCCACCACCTTCGAGACCGAGTGGGACCCCTACGTCGACGACGCGATCCTGACCGTCGGCTTCGAGCACTTCGCGGACTGGCTGCAGCACACCACCGAGTGGGACGGGCTGTTCGCGTGGGTCGAGGAGGCCGGCGGCATGAGCGCCCTGACCGACATGGACCGCCCGGACTTCGAGGACAACGTCCGCAACTCCACCGCCCGCCTGAAGAAGATCCTCCAGGACGGCCAGGAGCAGGCCGCCTCCTACTTCAACCCCCTGGGCACCCTCACCATGCCCCAGGTCGTCAAGGCCCAGAAGCTCGACGCCGCCTTCCAGGAAGTCCTCGACGACCCCACCGCCGAGGAAGCCCTCGCCCACCCCGCCCTCAAGCCCCTCCTCGCCCAGGCCGCCAGCTGACCCGCTGACCCCCCACACCCCTGGGAGGGGGTGGCACCTCCCACTCCCTCCCAGGAACCCCACCGGGCGTGACGACCGCGCCCTCGCTACACAGTTCCGGAAGGCATCATGACGACGGTCAAGGGCAGCGCCCTAGAACTCGACGACATCCAGGCAGCCGCTCTGGAGCCACGTCCGACACCCTACGCGGGCTCCTATCTCGCCCTTCGCGTCGACGACCGGCGGCAGGGACGCGAGCTGCTGCGCCGACTCACCCCCGTCCTCGACTCGGTCGCCTCGTTCGACCCCCAGCGTCAGGTCTCGCTCGCGGTGGCACTCAGCTTCCAGGGTCTGAAGGCCCTGGGCGTGCCCGAGGAGTCGCTGGCCACCTTCCCGCCCGAGTTCCAGGAGGGCATGGCCGCGCGGGCGGACGAACTCGGCGACGTGGGGGACAGTGCGCCGGAGAACTGGGAAGGCCCGCTGGGGTCGGAGGACGTGCACATCATCCTGGCCGCCCTCGCCCCGGACGACGCCCGCCTGGAGACGATCGTCCTCCTCGCCCGTGACGCCCTGCGTGATCTGCCCGGGGTAGTCCCCGTCTGGCAGCAGGAGGTCCACGTCGGACCGGACGAGAAGGAACCGTTCGGCTTCCGCGACGGCATCGGTCAGCCGGCGATCGAGGGCACGGGGATTCCGGGCACCAACCCCCGAGAAGTCCCGCTCAAGGCAGGCGAGTTCGTCCTTGGGTACGAGGACGAGACCGGTGGCATCGAACCCGTTCCGCAGCCCGAGGTGCTCGGCCGCAACGGAACGTACGTGGTCTTCCGCAAACTGCACACGCGAGTGGCGGAGTTCCGTCAGTACATCCGTGACCGCGCCAAGGACCGCGCGGACGAGGAGCTGATCGCGGCCAAGTTCGTCGGCCGCTGGCCCAGTGGCGCCCCGCTGGCACTGACGCCGGACAAGGACGATCCGGAACTCGGTGCCGATCCCGCGCGCAACAACGACTTCATGTACGGCGACGACCCGCAGGGCCTGAAGTGCCCTGTGGGTTCCCACGCCCGACGGATGAACCCGCGGGACGCGGTCGTCACCGGTGAGGTGCGCCTGCACCGCATGATCAGGCGCGGCACGACCTATGGTCCGCCGCTGCCCAAGGGCGTGCTGGAGGACGACGGCGCCGACCGCGGCATCATGTTCGCCTTCGTCGGAGCCCACCTTGCGCGGCAGTTCGAGTTCGTCCAGCGGCAGTGGCTGAACGACGGCAAGTTCATCGGGGCCCCCGACGAGAAGGACCCGCTGATCGGCGGGAACGAGGACGGCCAGTTCACCATCCCGCGCGAGCCGATCCGCCGCCGCTTCAAGGGCCTGCCGCCGTTCGTCGTCAACCGGGGCGGCGAGTACTGCTTCATGCCCGGCCTGTCGGCACTGCGCTGGATCGCCGACCTCGACACCTGACCTCTCCCCGCCCGCAACACGACAAGGAGCTTTCCCATGGCTGACCACTTCTCCGGGCCGCGCGTCATAGCCGACCCCGCATCCGACATCTGCGACGTGTACGCCTTCCCGAGCCCGGAGCGGCCGGGGAACCTGGTGCTCGTACTCAACGTGCTGCCGGCCTCGGCCCCCACGGCGCTGTTCTCCGACGCGATCACCCACCGTTTCCGTGTCCGGCCGGTCACGTCCGTGGCCGAGGGCGCCGCAGCGGCCTTCCAAGTCGGTGAGGACGAGTACCTGTTCGACTTCACCTTCGACGCCCCTCACCAGCTCGACGGCGCCGACACTCTGGTGCAGATGGGCACGTGCCGGGCGCCGGGCGGCCGGACGGTCGCCTTCCAGGTCGGGAACGAGATGCCCACCGAGGCCGAAGGCCTGAAGATCTTCGCCGGGTCGCGGCTCGACCCGTTCTTCATCGACTTCGTGGGCGTGATCGCCACCGACATGACGGGGAAGCTGGCCCTCAGGCCCGACGCCGGCAACGTCCTGGAGGGCCTGAACTGCCTGAGCATCGTCCTCGAGGTCGACGCCGCGGTGCTCGGCCCGGCCGCCGGTTCCCTGGTGGCGGTCGTCGGCGAGACCCTGACCGCGGGCGGGCTGCGCCCGATCCAGCTGGAGCGCATGGGCCGGCCGGAGATCAAGAACGTGGTCCTGTCGAGCAGGAAGTACGACACCGTCAACCGCGATCTGGAGATCCGCGACCTCTACAACGAGGAGGACACCTTCGCCATCCGCCCCGACTACGCGGGCGCCTACCGCGCACGGTTCAACGCCAACCTGGCCTGGTTCGACGGCCTGGACGGCAAGACCGACTGGCCGCTGGACGAGCAGGGCAACCACCCGCTGACCGAACTGCTGCTCGCGGACTTCCTCGTCGTCGACCTGTCCAAGCCCTTCTCCGAGGACGGCTGGTTCGAGATCGAGACCGCCCTGGTCGCCGGCCGCCCGCACACCACCTGCGGTGGCCGCTCGCTCAACGACGACATCGTGGACACGCTCTACACCCTGCTCGTGGGCGGCGTCGACGGCGAGCGTCTCAGCGACGGCGTCGACCAGGCGACCAAGCCCGCCACTCACACCTTCCCCTACCTCAACACTCCCAACCCGACCCCGCCGGACCTGGGCGCCCGCCTGGCCGCGATGATGCCTCCCCAGGAAGCAGCATGACCGGGGCGTCCGCCCAGGAGTGCGAGCCGGTCACGACGAGCGGCACCATCGCCGTCATGAATCTGCGGGGGCAGATCGATGGGCTGGCCGTACGGCTCAGCCGAACGGGTGCGGGGGAGGCGCGGGGAGCTCACTCGGCGGTGGCGGCGCCTCTGGCGGTGGCCCAGGGGGCAGCCCTGATCGACCTCCTCAACCTCCGGGGCCATCTCCTGGGCCGCGTCACCGACTACGAACAGGCTGCGGCTCTGGCTGAGCGGCTGGTGCAGGCGGCGCCGGACGACGCCACCGCCCTCCTCGCCCGAGCCAGATCCCGAGCGACCCTGCACCGCTTCGCCGACGCTGCCGCCGACCTCGGCGCTGCGGGCCGCAACGGCGCGGACGAGGCCACACTGGACGCGGAACGAGCCGTGGTCCTGCAGGCCCTCGGCTGCTTCACGGATGCCATGGCTCTGATCCACAAAGCGGGAGAGCGGCAAAACGAGTTCACCACGCTTGGCGCGCTCGCCGTGCTCCACGCGGAGCGCGGGGAGGTCACCGAGGCGGAGCGGCTGTTCGACGAGGTGCGGCGACACTACCGGGCAACCTCGCCGTTTCCGCTGGCCCAGCTGGATTTCAGGCGCGGTGTGATGTGGCACCGCGAGGGTGACCTCGACGCGGCCCGCTCCTGGTACGAAGCCGCCCGGCAGCGGGTACCCGGCTACGCGCCGGCACTGGGCCACCTGGCCGAGGTCGAGCTGTCGCGCGGATCGCTTCACGCCGCTGTCGCCCTCCTGCGTCCTCTCGCCCGGACCAGCGACGACCCGGAGTACGCCGCCCACTTCGCGGCCGCGCTGCACGCAGTCGGCCGGGTCCACGAGGCGAAACAGTGGCGCGAGCGTGCGGCAGCGCGTTACGACGAACTGATGCTGCGTCACCCAGAGGCCTACGCCGACCACGCGGCCGACTTCTGGCTCACCGTGGGGGCCGACGCTGACCGCGGGCTCCAGCTGGCGATGCAGAACCTCGCGTTCCGCCAGACAGCCCGAGCCCATGCCCTGTACCAGCGCGCTGTCCTCGCGCAGAACCGGGTCGCACAGGCTGCCCCATAGCCGCCGCGGCGGCGGCCATGGGGCCCGACGGGGTCGGCCGGACGTCAGAGGGTGCGTCCGGCCGACCCCGCACCACCTTGCCGAGGGCAGACGCGGCCCGAGGCCTCAACGGGCGACGCCCCAACCCTCGTCCCCTGAAACATCCCTTACTCGTGAGTGGTTCCACGGGCCGTTGCAGCCCCCGGAGCCGCAACCACTACTCAAGAAGGCCCACGACGATGGACACCATGCTGGCAGGACGCGTCCACCTGGACACGAAGAAGTTCCTGGTGGAGGAGATCCCGGTCCCCGAGCCCGGACCGGGCGAAGTACTGATCGAGGTGAAGGCGGCCGGGGTGTGTCTCTCCGACCTCCACCTCATCGACGGCAGCATCTCGCCGGTGCACCTGAAGTCCAATGTGCTCACCCTCGGGCATGAACTCTCCGGTGTCATCCATGCCCTGGGCCCCGGCCTCAAGCGGGACCTGGCCGTCGGCACGCGGGTCGCCCTGCAGGCGGGACAGCCGTGCCGCGAGTGCGCCACCTGCGTCAGGGGCGGCACGTGCACATCGTTCCGCGGCCGTGGCGTCGACTACGACGGTGGCTGGTCCCAGTACACGATCGCCCGTGAGGACACCGTCGTCCCCATCCCCGACTCACTTCCCTTCGACCAGGCGGCGATCATCCCTGACGCCGTCTCCACCTCCTACGCGGCTCTCGTCGAGACCGTGCAGGTGCGTTCCGCCCAGTCGGTTGGCATCTGGGGAGTCGGTGGAGTGGGCGCTCACGCCGTCCGGCTGGCCCGCATGATGGGCGCCGCGCCCATCATCGCCGTCGACCCGCTGTTCCGTGCGCGCGAGCGAGCCCTCGCGTTCGGCGCGGACATCGCGCTCGACCCCACCGACCCCGGCTTCGCCGAGGCCGTGCTGCGGGCCACCGAGGGACTGGGACTGGACTACGCCTTCGACTTCGCGGGCGTTCCCCGTGTCCGGGAACAGGCGTCGCCCCTTCTCGGGAACCGAGGCGCGCTGGTCCTGGTGGGTATCACCATGGAACCGCTGACGATCTCCGAGAAGATGACCTTCAACCTGAAGAACAAGAAGGTGTACGGACACTACGGATCCTCGTTCGACCACGTCTACGAGCTGATCCGGTTGGCCGGCAGCGGCCGCCTCGACCTCGCTCCGTCCATCACCGACCACATCCCCCTGGCCGACGCTCCTGAGGCGATCCACCGCCTGGAGCGCAAGATCGGCGACCCGATCCGTCTCATCCTCGTGCCCTGACGACTCGCCCCGGGCACGCGAGCGTGCCGGCCGCGCACTCGTCGGAGACGTGCGGCCGGCGGTCCCGCGACGATCAGGGCTGCGCAGAGCGAGGTCGAATGCGGCGCATACACCCTGACCGACGGGCCGCAGCGGCGAGGCCCATGGCGCGACCGACACCCACAACTGCCGCCCAGGACAACGGACATGCACAACTCACGCGACACCACCGCACCCATCGACAGCAGTAATACGGCCGGCTTGCCGACGGCCACGGTCCGCACCCGTGTGACGGTTCCACTTCGCTTCGGCGACGGCTGTACGGTGACCGCTGACATCGTCACCTTCCACAGCCTTGCCGGCGGCCAGGAACATGTGGCCGTCGTTCTCGGCCCGTCACATCCCGACCGGACCCCGCTGGTGCGCCTGCACTCCGAGTGCCTGACCGGCGACGTCTTCGGCTCGGCCCGCTGCGACTGCGGCCCGCAGCTGCGCGAGGCGGTCGAACGCATCGCCACCATCGGCGGCGTCCTGCTCTACCTCCGTCAGGAGGGCCGCGGCATCGGCCTGTACAACAAGCTCGACGCATACGCCCTGCAGGACCAGGGACTCGACACCTACGAGGCGAACGCCGCGCTCGGCCTTCCGGAGGACGCCCGCGACTACACGGCCGCCGCGCAGATGCTCACCGCCCTCGGCATCGGCGAGCTCGACCTGCTGTCTAACAACCCTGACAAGGCTGGACAGTTGGGCACTTTGGGCGTCACCGTACGCCACCGGGTGCCGACCGGCGTCTTCACCACGGCCCACAACGTCCGCTACCTCCGTGCGAAGGTCCTCCAGACCCAGCACACCCTGCCGCTGACGGAACTGACGGCAGGCTGAAGACCGATGGCCATCGTCGGCGGCGGGCGAGCGCGGAATGCGCTTCACGGCCGGTTGGCCGACAGATCGAGCGCCACGTCCAGGAAGAGGTCCTCCTGACCTCTGACAAGGTCACGGCGGCCGACCTTGACGAGGGTGCTGCGGGCGTCCCTTCCATAGCGCCGAGTCGCCACCCCTCACGTGGCGCAGAAAGCTGGAATAGACGCCTGACCGACCGGGACTGAGCGTCTCGCGGCCGATCCTGACGTCTCGGTCCTGAAGCGGGCGGACGAGATCGTCGACGCCGTCCGTCCAGGCGAAGAGGTCGCAGCCGTGACGCAGCCCACCTGGTCGGCCACCGCGACGAGGGCGTTCAAGGGGCAGGTCCAGCTCCGCCCCCTGCCCGGCGAGTGAGGCGTGGACGCGGGTGACACCGTTCGCGACGGCGACGACGGTGTTGCGACGCCGAGGGCGAGGTCGTGGCGAGCGTGCATGCCGATTGCGGTCGTCGGTTGCAGTACCTCGGGGTAGACGCGGCCGCGGTAGGTACCGCGTCCACGGTGAGGTGGCCGCCGGAGTCGGTGACGAAGACGCAGTTCGCACCGTGTGACTCCATGAGCGCGGCCTGCTGGGCGAGTTCGGCTGGTCCGGCCATGTGGGGCAGCATGCGGAGACCGGAGACGTCCATGCCCAGATCGCGGGCCGTGCCGATGCCCTGGGACGAGATGTAGGTCTTCGTGCAGTCGTGGCGACGTGCACCGAGCGGATGCCGAGCAAGTGGGCCTGCTTCAGGTCTCGGGCGGTGCCCATGCCGGGAAGCAGCAAGGCGGTGGAGACCGCAATACGCGCGGCGCCTACCACGCCCTCGATCCACTCCCGATCGCTGTGTGCGCCGATGCCGTAGGTGATGCTGGAGCCGAGCAGTCCGTCGCCGTGGGTGATGTCGATGGCGGCCACGCCCGCGGCGCCGAGTACGCCGGCGACGGTGCGGGCCTGTTCCGGACACACAGGGCTGCCGATGCCCGGCATCGTCGCCGCGACGGCCGATGCAGCCTGCGTTTCGGACGAACTCGACGCGGACGGCGTTATTTTGCCGACCAACAAGCAGGGCAGCTGCGTCGGCAGGGCAGGACAGACTGAGGCAGAGCACGGCACCGTGGTCTTCGTCACCCCGCCGAATCGCCGGCACCGCCTGTCGACGGCATTCCCGCGTTCGCTGCCGACTTCCTGCTCGATACCACCCGCGCCGCCTACATGCTGGTCCGCAACGACGTCGGTCGCCGTTGCCCCGAAGACCGGTGCGTCCTCAGCCGCGCTGGCGGTTTCGTCCCCTACGCCTCTCACCACAGGGCCGTCGCCATCGCGGGCGAGACCGGCCGCATCATACTGGACGTACTGGAGGTTTTCCGCTCGGTCTACTTCGACCCCGACCTGTCCTCCAGCCTCGCTGCCCTACCCGCTCCCTGCCGGCGTTCGCCGGCCCTGGGCACATCCTCTTTGGCAGCGACTGGGCCTTCAGACCACCCTGCCGGTCAGTACTTCGCAACGGCCGGGACGGCACTTTGTCGACGTGCCTCCATCAAGTTCGACGGCGGCGGAATTCTGTTCCTCGTCCCCTACCGCGGATTCGGGAAGAGACTCGTCGGTCGCCCTGTACGGCAGCTCCCACCTTCACTTTCCATACGGCGTATGTTCTACTGGGTTGAAGGTTCCGTACGCTGTATGGAACTTTGAGGTGCAGCCGCGCCGACAATGTGCGGCAGGGGTCACCGCGTCACCGTCCGACTGGCGCTGATCACTGATATGGAGATCATCCTTGTCCGGCAATCGATGCTGGCTGTCCCGTAGGCATCTCCTACCTCTGTCCAGCCTCTTCAATGTCGACGGCAGTCCTTCCGGTGGCCGTTCTCGATGGACTCGAGGCACTAGGAGTAATACCGATGAAGTCATCCAAAACCGTGGCGCGGGGGCTCCCTGTGCAGCTTGTCGTTTCGAGCGAGGCGTCGGTGTCACTGACCATGCGGCTGCGTTACGAACCGAGTGATCCATACGTTGTCCGCGCCGCATTCACCGTTCTCGACAGCGATGAAGCAGTGGAATGGATCATCGGTCGTGATCTTCTGGCTGATGGGCTGAAGGGCCCAGCCGGTGAGGGAGACATACGGGTATGGCCCGCCATCGACAATGACCCCCGTGACGTGTACATCCTGCTCAGGCCGCCCGCTGGTACGGCTTTGCTCCAAGCTTCGGGACGGGATGTCGGAGCATTCCTGCACGACACGGAGGAACTGGTGCCCAGGGGAGCCGAGACCGGGCACGTCGACCTGGACGCTTCGTTGGTGCAACTCCTCGGTGATGGATGAAGGGACCATTTCAATGCTTCCACTGATGACCGTGGCTCTTCAAAACCAGCCGTCGCCGCTCTCTGGCGCGGGCGCTATATCACTCTGCGCACTGATCTTCACCATCTCGTCTTTCTGGTGGATCAACGCAAGGCAAGGGCGCCTGGAGTCGTGGGAGCCTCAATCCTTTGCGGCGATGGCCCATTGCTCCATGACTCGCCTGCGGCTTCCGCTCGTCCTGCACAACACCGGTGCCAGACCGATAGTCGTGCAAGGTCTCAGGTTGACCTTTCCTGACGAGCCGGCCTCTCATCTGCCACTTCTGTGGGTTTCCTCGCCGTCCCGTCTCCGGCCTCGGCTGGATGAGGAGCCAAAGTTGCCAGCAGGGTTCGCCGTGGCCGGCAGGGAAGCTCAGCAGCTCTTCATGGAGTTCGAGGCACCATTTGCGGGCTCCCTTCTTGAGCCTCGTGACTACAAGGTCCAGATACAGGTGAGAGTCGGTCATCGAAGGGGGTGGCGCCCGCTCCTGACGTTCACCTTGAGAGCCGCCAACATCATTGATCGCGACCGGTACACCGTTTACAGCAATGCACCTGTTGAGCTGACGAAAGAGGACAGGAAGAAGGCGGATGCCGCCCTCCGGGAGCTGTTGGACGAGCGCGAGGACCTGTCCGCTCTGGGTGAGAGGAAGTGGTGGGCCCCTTCGGATGATGATTGAGGTCTGGCAGGAATCGATGCTCCTGGAGCAGCGCGCGGGGCGCGGGCTGCTGGTGATCGCGCTCGCACTGATCGTGGCCATCACCGTGACGGACATCGGCATAGGCACCGGTGTTCATCTGGGCCCGCTGCTGGTCATCGCGCCGACTCTGACCGCCTCCTTCGCCGGTCCGCGGCTGACCGCTCTGGTCGGGGCTCTGGCGCAGGCAGCCCTGGTGATCATCTCCGTCTTCCACGGCGGGCTGACCACGACCAACCACGTGGCCCAGCTCATCGCCCTGGCCGTGCTGTCGGCTCTGGTGGTCCGCGAGGTGGGCACCTGCTGGGCTGCCTCTTCGGTCGCCATGCCGCCGAGGACGGCCAAGACTGCGTCCTCGACTGGGCTGTTGTCGTCCTGCCGCATCTGCTTACCTCGTGGATCAGCAACAGGCATGCATCCCAGCCTGTCGCGGACACGGCGTCGGGCTCGGCGCTCATGAAGGCGAGGGTGGCTCCGGCCGCGCCTTCCAGAAAGCCTGGCTCCTGCGGTGCTGGGGCGGCGAGGAAGCGTTCGTGGGCCCGAAGGATCCAGTCGTGGAACGGCAGCGGAGTTTCCGCGTCATCGGCGACGCGCTGCACGGTGCGGATCAGGCCGCCGATGCCATGGCACAGGATGCGGCTGGTGAGCTGGTCGAGTTGTCGGGAGTCGGCCAGGCAGTACAGCAGGGCACGCTCGGCCTGGCGTTGGCGTTCCCGCCACGTCGGAAGCGCTGAGGTCACCCACACGTTCCTGCCGCGACTTCACCTGCACGTGCCAGGGCGCCTCGCCTTCACAGGAGAGATCCTCAAACCCCTCCGGGACGATGCGGTCGACGACGAGGGCGCTCGTACTCGTGGCGCAAGTTCGAGAAGGCGGAGGTGAGTGGGATGCGGAAAGTGCGAGCGGAGTTCCCGGAGCGACCTGATTGCCTGTCAGTAAAGTCGGCAGCGGGTCAGCATCAGTCCGACCAGAGCTGACCACGGCTGGCGAAACCTGCATTTCAAGGCGGAGTGGAACGGGTGGTGTGAAGGTGGTTTGCCCAAGCGTTCTGAGTGAACCGGGCTGGGTGCGCTTCACCCCGCCCGGCTGTGTGCGTGCTGGGCTGGAAACCACCGGCTCAACGCACTCGACCTCGCGCCTTCAGTGGCACCGGCGGCAGCTCCGGCGCGGGCAAAGGATCCCCGTCGTACCCCTTCACGACACCAAATCTCGACCCGTTCATCCACTCCTCCCGGGCCTGTTTGACATCGTCCTGGGTGCGTCCGACGAAGTTCCACCACATGACGAGTTCCTCCGCGAACGGTTCGCCGCCCAGCAGCATGATTCCCGCGTCCGACTCGGCGCGCAGCGGCAGTTCGGTGCGGCCGCAGCCGAGGTACAGCATCGAGCCGGGGAGCACCGGCACGCCGTCCACGCGTACCTCGCCGGACATCGCGAGCACGCCGTACTCGAAGTCCGGCTCCAGGGGGAGGCGGACGTCGGCGCCCCGGGTCAGGGCGAGGTCCGCGCCGATGATCGGGGTGTACGCCGTACCGGGGGAGGCCGAGCCGTCGAGGCGGCCCAGGATCACCGTGGCGGTCAGGCCCGGAGCGGTGACCGTCGGCAGGTCCGGGTGGAACTCGAACTCCGGGTCGGTGTGCCGGTGTTCGTCCGGCAGGGCGACCCAGAGCTGGGCGCCGTGCAGGAAGCGGGCGTGCGGCCGCGGGCTCTCCTCGGAGTGGCTGATCCCGTGGCCCGAGGTCATCAGGCCCAGCTGCTTGGGGCGGATCGTCTGGAGGCTGCCGGTCGAGTCGCGGTGCAGTACCTCGCCGTCATGCAGCCAGCTCACCGTCTGAAGGCCGATGTGCGGGTGCGGCGGGACCTGCATGCCGGGCTCGTCGGCGATGTCGTCCGGGCCGTAGTGGTCGACGAAGGCCCACGCGCCGATCATGCGTCGGCCCAGGTTGGGCAGCAGCCGGCGCACCTCGGTCGACTCGCCCAGCTTCACATGACGGGGGCTCAGCAGCTCGCGCACGGGTTCGGCGACGACGAACCCACGGCCGCCGCAGACACTGGGCACGGGCGCGCGGTCAAGGTTGCTCATGCCGCCCAACCTAGCGGCCGGCGCCCCGCGCCGCCGGGCGGACGGGCCACCCGACCCGCGAATGGAGTCCGAGCGGTGCCATCGGGCCGCGGATCCACGGAGTCTCGCCGGTTCACAGGGCCCGGGCCGGGACACCGAGTCCGTGCGCCGGCGGGGCCGGGACTTCGGCGCGTACGGCGTCGACACGCCGAGCGAGGCGACGTACGTGGCCTCCGCCTCCGCCGACGGCCACCGGCCGCGGGCCGGCACGGTCGTCGTCGGCGCGCAGCCGGTCGCGTACGACGGGCTGCTCGCCGGCACCGGCGGCCGGCGGCGGCGTGGTGCGGGCCGCTTACGGCGGGGCGCGGGACGCGGGGGCGGTCGTGATGTCACCGATGTGCGCGCAGAGGTGCCGATGACGCAACGCACCGACGGGCCGGCCGAGTTCGCCCGCGCCGAGGTCGTGCCCGGCGCGGTCACCCTCGCGATCGGCGCGCCGAATTCTTCCGCGGCCCCTCCCCGGTCCCGCTCAGCCCGCGTGACCGGCGAACTCCGTCGCCCCTTGCTCCGCGAACGCCACCGCGTCCGCGTGCCCGAACAGGCCGGGCAGCCCGCCGGTGTGCACGAAGACCGTCTTCTCACCCGGCCGGATGCCGCCGTCGGCGACGGCCGCGCGCAGACCGGCCAGGGCGCGGCCGGTGTAGACGGGATCGAGGACGAGGCCCTCGGTACGGGCGGCCAGCCGCAGCGCCTCGGCGGCCGGGCCGGTCAGCGTCGCGTACCCGTCACCCACCTGGTCCCGGCGCACCCGCAGCTCTTCGGCCGTGACCTGCTGCGCCGTCAGCGGTGTCGCGAACGCCGCGACCGCCGCGGCCGGGTCGGCCAGCGCGCCCACGTCGACACCGAGCACCGCGCCCGCGCCCAGGGCCGCGACCAGCCCGGCCATGGTGCCGCCCGAGCCGAGCGCGACCACCGCCGTGCGCAGCTCGGGCAGTTGCTCGTCCAGCTCCTCGCCGCAGCGCACGTAACCCCGGGCGCCGAGCACGCCCGACCCGCCGAACGGGATCAGCGCGGGCCGGGCACCCTCGGCCCGCAGCCGCGCGCACACGTCGGCCGCCGCCGCGTCCAGCCCCGCCTGGTCGACCTGGCCCGCCCAGGCGATCCGCGCCCCGAACAGCCCGTCCAGGGCCAGGTTCCCGGACCGTGCGGCGCCGGGCGTGCCGCGCAGCACGAGCACGGCGGCCAGGCCCAGCCGGGCGGCCGCGGCGGCGGTCAGCCGGGCGTGGTTGCTCTGCGGGGCGCCGGTGGTCACGAGCGTGTCGGCGCCCTCGGCGAGCGCCGCGCCCGCCGTCCACTCCAGCTTGCGGATCTTGTTCCCGCCGCCGCCCAGACCGGTCAGGTCGTCCCGTTTGATCCACAGGTCCTCCGGGCCGAGCCCGAGCGCGGCGGCGAGCCGGGGCGCGGGTTCGACGGGGGTGGGAAAGGTGCCGAGCGAGACGGGGGAGGCGTTCATGGCGTACGTCCTTCGGCGCCGGTCGGGCGCGGTTCAGATGCGGATCGCGGTCGTCGCGTACCAGTCGATCACACCGGCAGCAGCCGCGCGATCAACGCGCTGAGCTGACGGGCCGTACGGCACTCGTGCATCTCGACCAGCTCCGCGTAGGCGGGTGCGGCCGAGTCGCCGGTGCCCCAGCGGTCCCGGGGCTCCGGGTTCAGCCAGTACACCCGCCGGGCCCGCCGCGCGACCTCGCGCACGGCGGCCAGGTTCGGATCGCTCATGTTGGTGCGCGCGTCCCCGAGGACGAACACCGTCGTGCGCGGGCCGACCGCGGCGCCGTACCGCTCGGCGAACTCGCCCAGCGCCACGCCGTAGTCGCTGCTGCCGTGCCAGCCGGTCAGCGTGGCCTCGGCGCGGATGCGGGCGCTCAGCCCGTCCGGGTCGGCCCGGCCGTGGTCGAGCAGTGCGGTCACCTCGTCCAGCCGGTTGACGAAGGCGAACACCCGGATCTTGCTGAACTGGTCGTGCAGCGCCTGCACCAGCAGCATCGTGAAGTCCGAGAATCCCGACACCGAGCCGGACACGTCGCACAGCAGGACCAGTTCGGGGCGGACCGGGCGGCGCCGGCGCAGCACCGGCCGCATCGGCACCCCGCCCGTGGACAGCGAGGAGCGCAGCGTGCGGCGCAGGTCGACCGAGCCGCGCGCGGCCCGGCGCCGGCGCGCGGCCAGCCGGGTGGCGAGCTTGCGCGCGAGCGGCTGAACCGCCCTGCGCAGCTCGGCCAGTTGGTCCCGGCCCGCGAACAGGAAGTCCACCCGGTCCGCGGTCGGTACGACACCGCGCCGGGCGATCTCGTCCCGCCCGCGCCGCTCGGCCACCCGGCGCCGCGCCTCCGCGCCGACCATCCGCCGGAACTGCTCGATCCGGCCGCGGATCTCGTCGTCCAGCAGCCGGTCCGCGAAGCCGTCGGCGCTTCCGTCGCCGCTCCCGCCCCGGATGTCCGCACGCACGCGTGCCAACAGGGTCTGCGGGCGCAGCCGGTCCAGGGTCTGGTACGCCGAGAAGCCGTCGGAGCCGGGTGAACCGCCGTATCCGCCCATGCCGTCGACGGCCTCGGCCGCCAGCCGGGCCATCGACACCCGGTCGCCCGCGGCCAGCGCCTCGGCCAGGCGGTCGCGCAGCTCGTCCCGGCCGGATCCGGCGCCGTCCGGGCCGCCCACCGCGCGCGGGAAGTAGAGGTCGAAGACGGGGTCGAACACCGCCCGCTGCCCGGGCCCGTGCAGCAGCGTCGCGGCCAGTCCCTCCCGCAGCAACTCCCGGTCCGCGAAGCCGAGTTCGCGCGCGGCGCGGGCCGCGTCCACGCTCTCGCCGGTGCCGATCCGCATCCCGTGCGCGCGCAGCGCCCCGACCAGGCCGGTGATCCGCTCGGCGACCTCGGTCACAGGGTGTCCAGGTCGAGCTTCGCCGCCGCCTTCTGGATGTCGTCCTGGTGCTTGAGGATCACCCCGAGGCTGTCCCGGACGACCGTCTCGTCCAGCGCCTCCGCGCCCAGGGCCAGCAGGGTGCGCGCCCAGTCGACGGTCTCGGCGACGGACGGCGCCTTGCGCAGGTCCATCGCGCGCAGCGCGCCGACCACCCGGACCACCGACCCGGCCAGCGCCTCGGTCAGGCCCGGCACCTTCAGCCGGACGATCCGCCGCTCCAGCTCCTCCTCGGGGAAACCGATGTGCAGGAACAGGCAGCGCCGGCGCAGTGCCTCGGACAGCTCCCGGCCGGCGTTGGAGGTGAGGACGACGAACGGGCGGCGGGTCGCGGTGACCGTGCCCAGTTCCGGGACCGTGATCTGGAAGTCGCTGAGCACCTCCAGCAGCAGACCCTCCATCTCGACGTCGGCCTTGTCGGTCTCGTCGATCAAGAGCACCGTCGGCTCGTCCCCGCGGATCGCGGTGAGCAGGGGGCGGGGGAGCAGGAACTCCTCGCCGAAGATGTCGGTGCGGGTCTCGTCCCAGTTCTCGTCGCGGCCCGCGCTGATGCGCAGGAGCTGCTTGGCGTGGTTCCACTCGTACAGCGCCCGGGACTCGTCCACGCCCTCGTAGCACTGGAGCCGGACCAGCCGGGCCCCGGCCACCTGGGCGACGGCCTTGGCCAGCTCGGTCTTGCCCACCCCGGCGGGGCCCTCGACCAGCAGCGGCTTGCCCAGCCGGTCGGCGAGGAACACGGTCGTCGCGACGGCGGGCGAGGCGAGGTAGCCGGTCTCGGCGAGGCGGGCGGAGACGTCGTCGACGGACGTGAACAACGGGGCCTCCGGCGGATCGGGAGCGGGTCCGGCTCCTATCTAAGCGCTTGTTCAGTGTCCGTGTCACGTGAATACACCGATCGGTTTCCCACTGGCCCGTCGCCCGGGTAACCTCGCCGTATGGCCACCACCACCGACAAGGCGTCCTCCCGCGACCGGCTGCTCGACGCGGCCGCGCGGCTCTCCTACCGCGACGGCGTCGGCATCGGCATCGAGGCCCTGTGCCGGGAGGCCGGCGTCTCCAAGCGGTCCATGTACCAGCTCTTCGACAGCAAGGACGCGATGCTGGCCGCGAGCCTGGAGCGGCGGATCCCGCGGTACGAGGCCCGCCTCGCGCACCCCGACCCGGACCACGCGACCCCGCGCGAGCGCATCCTCCACGTCTTCGAGCAGGTCACCGAGGCCGCCGCGGACCCCGACTACCGCGGCTGCCCCTACCTGGCCGTCCTGGTCGAGCTGAAGGACCCCGAGCACCCGGCGAGCGTGGTCGCCCGCGCCGTCAAGCAGCGGCTGACGGAGAGCTTCCGTGCCGAGGCCGAGCGCGGCGGCGCCCGCGACCCCGAACTGCTCGCCCGCCAGCTCGTCCTGGTCTTCGACGGCGCCAGCGCGCGGGCCGGCGCGCGGGTGGAACACCTGGCGGACGGACTGGCCGTGACGACGGTGACCGCGCTGATGGACGCGGCGGGGATGGACTGACCGGCCGTCGGCCGCCCGCGTCCGTCGCAGCCGCAGGCCGATACAGCCCCGCGCCCCGTACGGGCCAGCACAACGGGCCCCGCGCTCGCCCACCCGGTCCAATGAGACGGTGACCACCCCGCCGCACGACTGCCTCGCACGCAACGCATGGATCTGCGGCGCCTATCTGCGCACCCGCCGGCAGATCCTGCTCGACGCGACCCTCCAGCACCTGCGCCTGACCGCCCTGTCGGTGCTCATCGGGATCGTCATCGCCCTGCCGCTCGCGGTGCTGGCCCGCCGCTGGGGCTGGGCGGCGGGACCGGTCCTCGCCGTGACGACGATCCTCTACACGATCCCGTCGCTCGCCATGTTCTCCCTGCTCCTGCCGGTGTACGGCCTGTCCGCCACCCTCGTCGTCGCCGGACTCGTGCTGTACTCCCTCACCCTCCTCGTCCGCAACATCCTCGCGGGTCTGCGCGCGGTCCCCGAGGAGACCCGGCAGGCCGCGCGAGGCCTCGGCTACGGCCCGGTCCGCCTCCTGCTCACCGTCGAGCTGCCGCTCGCCCTGCCCGCCGCGATGGCCGGGCTGCGCATCGCCACCGTGTCGGCGGTCTCCCTGGTCACGGTCGGCGCGATCGTCGGCTTCGGCGGCCTCGGGAACCTCATCTACGCGGGCATGAACACCTACTTCAAGGCCCAGGTGCTCACCGCGTCCGTGCTGTGCGTACTGATCGCCGTCGCCGCCGACCTGCTCCTGCTGGGCGTGCAGCGGCTCGTCACACCGTGGACGAGGGTCGGCCGGGCCCGCGCGCCCGCCGCACGCGGGCGGCCGCGCACCCGGCTCCCCGGCACGCGGGCGGGCCGCACATGAACGACCGGACGGCGGCCCGGCGATGAACACGCTCACCGCGGCCTGGCACTGGCTCACCGACCCCGCGCACTGGTCGGGCGACGACGGCATCCGGCACCGGCTGCTCCAGCACCTCGTCCTCACCGTCGTCTGCCTCGCCGTCAGCTGCGCCGTCGCGCTCCCGGTCGCCCTGGTCCTCGGCCACCTCGGCCGGGGCGGCGCGCTCGCCGTGAACGTCTCCAACGTCGGCCGTGCCGTGCCCACCTTCGCCGTCCTGGTGCTGCTGCTCCTCACCCCGGTCGGCCGGTGGGGCGAGGGGCCCACCGTGGTGGCACTGGTGCTGTTCGCCGTCCCGCCGCTGCTCACCAACGCCTACGTCGGCATGCGCGAGGTCGACCGCGGCGTCGTCCGGGCGGCCCGGGGCATGGGGATGACCGGAGCGCAGATGCTGCTGCGCGTGGAGCTGCCCCTCGCGCTCCCGCTGGTCATGACCGGGGTGCGGATCGCCGCCGTCCAGCTCGTCGCCACCGCCACCATCGCCGCGCTCGCGGGCGGCGGCGGCCTCGGCCGCATCATCACCGCCGGGTTCAACCTGGCCAGCACCCCCCAGGTGGTGGCCGGCGCGATCCTGGTCGCCGCGTTCGCGCTCGTCGTCGAGGGCGTCTTCGAGACCGCCGAACGGCTGGCACCGGTGTGGGCCCGGGGCGGCCGATGAGAAGAGCCCTGCCCGCCGCCCTCCTCCTCGCCCTCACCGGCTGCGCCACCGGTCCCTCCCTGGAGAACCGCGGCGAGGTCACCGCACCGCCCGGCGACAGCCACCACCTCACGATCGGCTCCGCCGGCTTCACCGAGAGCGACCTGCTCGCCCAGATGTACGCCCAGCTCCTGAACCGGGCCGGCTACAAGACCTCGATGATCACGGTCGCCAACCGGGAGCTGTACGAACCGGCGCTGGAGTCCGGCCAGATCGACGTCGTGCCCGAGTACGCGGCCACCCTCGCCGACTGGCTGAACGCCAAGGCCCACGGCGCCGGCGCCACCCCCGTCGGCTCACCCGACCTCGACGCGACGATGCGGGCCCTGCGGCGGCTCGCCATCCCGCGCGGCCTCACCGTCCTGCCGCCCGGCCGGGCCGTCGACCAGAACGCCTTCGCCGTACGCGCCGACTACGCCCGCGAACACCGCCTCAAGAACCTCAGCGACCTGGGCGCCTCGGGGCTGAAGGTGCGCCTCGCGGCGGGCGACGAGTGTGTCCAACGGCCTTACTGCGAACCCGGGTTGAGGAAGATCTACGGCATCGACATCACCGGCGTCGACCCCAAGGGCGTCGGCACCACCCAGGCCAAGCGCGCCGTGCAGGCGGGCCGGGACCAGATGGTGCTGACCACCACCACGGACGCCACGCTGGACCAGTTCGGTCTGGTGCTCCTCGCCGACGACAAGCACCTCCAGAACGCCGACTACGTCGTCCCGGTCGTCAACCGCTCCCGCGCGGGCGGCGAAGGCGTCTCCAAGGCGCTCGGCACGCTGGGTGACGTCCTGACGACGGCCGACCTGGCGTCCATGAACGAGCAGGTCGACAGCTGGCGCCGGCTGCCCGCCGACGTCGCCCGCACCTATCTCACGGACAAGGGCCTGCTGAAACAGGCCGGTCGGCCGCACGCCGGCCCGGTCCGGCTCAGGCGTCCGACACCGAGTCGAACGGCACCTGCCCCCGCGCCACGCCCCGCGCGTCCGCGTCCACCGAGCGGCGCAGCGCCTCGTGCAGCTTCGCCGGGGTGAGCACGCCGAGGAAACGCGCGCCGTCCAGCACCGCGACCCACCCGGCGTCGTACTGGAGCATCACCCCGAACGCCTGCTTCAGCGGCGCGCCCACCGGCACCCACGCGGTCATCCGGTGCGTGTGCGCGCCGACCGTGCCGCCCGCCGCCAGCGCGTCGAGGCCGACCCAGCCGTGCAGATCGCCGTCCGGGTCGAGGACGACCGCCCAGCGCGCGCCCTCGGCCCGCAGCCGCTCCCGGGCCCGCTCGGCGGGCTCGTCCAGCCGGGCCACGAGCGGTTGCTCCAGGTCGTCCGGCTCGATCTCGGTGACCGACAGCCGCTTCAGGCCGCGGTCGGCGCCCACGAAGGAGGCGACGTACGGCGTGGCGGGCGCCCCCAGCACCGCCGCCGGCGTGTCGAACTGCTCGATCCGCCCCTGCCCGTACACCGCGATCCGGTCACCGAGCCGGACCGCCTCCTCGATGTCGTGCGTGACCAGCAGCACCGTCTTGCGCACCGCGGCCTGCATGCGCAGGAACTCGTCCTGCAACTGCTCGCGCACCACCGGGTCGACCGCGCCGAACGGCTCGTCCATCAGCAGCACCGGCGGATCCGCGGCGAGCGCCCGCGCCACCCCGACCCGCTGCCGCTGCCCGCCGGACAGCTGCTCCGGGTAGCGCGGGCCGTACGTCGCCGGGTCGAGCCCGACCAGATCGAGGAGCTCCGCGGCCCGCGCCCGGGCCTTCGCCCGCTTCCAGCCGAGCAGCGCGGGCACCGTCGCGGTGTTGTCCAGGACGGTGCGGTGCGGGAAGAGGCCCACCTGCTGGATGACGTACCCGATCCGCCGGCGCAGCCGCACCGGGTCGACGCGGGCGACGTCCTCTCCCTCGACGAGGATCCGGCCGGAGGTGGGTTCGATGAGCCGGTTCACCATCATCATGGTCGTCGTCTTGCCGCAGCCGGACGGCCCGACGAGGGTGACCAGCTCACCCTCGCCGACCTCGAAGGAGAGGTCGTCCACGGCCGTCGTACCGTCCGGATACCGCTTGCTGACCTGCTCGAACCGGATCATTCCCCCACGCTAACGGCGTCGTCCGCGCCCTGCGCGCCGGCGTGGTGAAACGGGGCACCGGTCAGCCGAGCAGGATCACCTCCAGCGTGCGCGGGCCGTGCACGCCCTCGACCCGGTCCAGCTCGATGTCGCTCGTCGCCGAGGGACCCGAGATCCACGTCAACGGCCGTGCCGCATCGAGGCGTTCGAGGGCCTCGGGCACGGAGGAGACGACCTGGTCCGGAACCCGGACGACACAGATGTGGTGCTCCGGGATCAGCGAGATGCGGCGGCGGCCCTGGTCGGGGGAGCCGTCCAGGACGATCGTGCCGGTCTCGGCGATCGCCACCGCACACCCCGTCACCACACTGCCGACCCGGTCCAGCCGCTGCGGTGTGCTCACCACCCTGTCGTGGATCCGTACCGGGTCCGCTGCGGACATCCACTCCGGCGGCAGCCCCGGCGGCACCAGCACCTCTTGCGAGCCGCGCTCGGCCAGCAGTCGCATGACCAGGTACGGCAGCTCCTCGTCGTCGGCGCGGTGCACGAGCGCCCGGTAGTCCGCCAGGTTCTGTGCCAGCAGGTCCACCGTCTGCGCGGTCGTGCGCCGCCCGTGCGCGCGCAGATAGTCCCGGCCCACGACCTCCTCGTACGGCCGCTCGTCCGGACCCACGTCGGCGAGCGCCCGCCGCACCCGGCCCAACACCCGTTCCCTGCTGCTCACTTGACCCCGTCCTCTCCGCCGCGGGTGCGCTGCCACCAGTCCCGGAACGGCTCCGCCGGCACCCGTGGCAGATCCCGGGTGCCGGTCCACGCCCGGCCGGGGCCGGGCAGCGTGCGGGGGTGCAGGTGACGGGTGCGGGAGGCGAACCGTTGTCCGGTGCGCAGGGCGCCGGGGTGGGTCAGCGCCCAGCGGGCCGCGCGCAGGGCGGCCCGCTCGGCCGCGTGCCCCTTGGCGGGCTTCAGCAGCACCCGGTTGCCCTCCCGCACGGCCGGACCGCCCTCGGCCACCCGCTCCCGCAGGTGCACCAGCACCTCCGGGATGTCGATGGCGACGGGGCAGACCTCGTAGCACGCCCCGCACAGGCTCGACGCGTACGGCAGCGAGGCGTCGATCTCGCTTGCGGTGCCCCTCAGTTGAGGGCTGAGGATGGCGCCGATCGGGCCCGGGTAGACCGAGCCGTAGGCGTGTCCGCCCGCGCGTTCGTAGACCGGACAGACGTTGAGGCAGGCCGAGCAGCGGATGCAGCGCAGGGCCTGGCGGCCGACCCGGTCGGCGAGGGTGTCGGTGCGGCCGTTGTCGAGCAGGACGAGGTGGAAGGCGCTCGGACCGTCGCCGTCGGTGGTGCCGGTCCACGTCGAGGTGTACGGGTTCATGCGCTCGGCGGTGGCGGAGCGGGGCAGCGTCTGGAGGAAGACCTCCAGGTCCCGCCAGGTCGGCACCACCTTCTCGATGCCGACGACGGAGATCAGCGTCTCGGGGAGGGTGAGGCACATACGGCCGTTGCCCTCGGACTCCACCACCACCAGGGTGCCGGTCTCGGCGACCATGAAGTTGGCGCCGGAGATGCCGACCTTGGCGCGCAGGAACTTCTCCCGCAGATGCAGCCGGGCCGCCTCGGCGAGTTCGGCGGGCGTGTCGGTCAGACCCTCGGGGGCCGGGCGGCCCCACGCGCCCATCTCCTTCGCGAAGATCTCCCGGATCTCGCCCCGGTTGCGGTGGATGGCCGGGACGAGGATGTGCGAGGGCCGATCCCTGCCCAACTGCACGATCAGCTCGGCGAGATCGGTCTCGTAGGCGCGGATGCCCCCTTCGAGAAGGGCTTCGTTGAGCCCGATCTCCTGCGTGGCCATCGACTTGACCTTCACGACCTCCGACTCGCCCGTCTCCTTGACGAGTCGGGTGACGATCCGGTTGGCCTCGTCGGCGTCCGCCGCCCAGTGGACCGTGCCGCCCGCCGCGGTGACCGACTCCTCCAACTGCACCAGATAGCGGTCGAGATGGCGCAGCGTGTGGTCCTTGATGCGCCGGCCCGCCTCCCGCAGCTCGGCCCAGTCGGACACCTCGGCCACCGCCCTGGCCCGCTTGGCGCGGATGGTGTGGGTGGCGTGCCGCAGATTGCCGCGCAGGGTCGCGTCGCCGACGGCCTCTGCGGCCGCCTCCGGAAACGAGGGAAACGCCGGGTGGGTGGGTCGGGGAAATGCAGGCATGCCGACGAACGTCCCGCTCATACGGCTGATTCCTCCTCCGTGCTCGCCAGGATCTCCGCGATGTGCACCGGCCGCATGTCCGTGTGCAGCCGGCTCATCGTGCCGCCGATGTGCATCAGACACGAGTTGTCGGCCGCGCACAGCACCGACGCGCCCGTGGACTCGGCGGCGCGCACCTTGTCCGCGCCCATCGCCGCCGACACCGCGGCGTTCTTCACCGCGAACGTGCCGCCGAACCCGCAGCACTCCTCGGCCCCCGGCAGCTCCACCAGTTCGAGCCCCTTGACGGCTCGCAGCAGCCGGTGCGGCCGGTCGCCCAGTCCGAGGCCGCGCAGCCCGTGACAGGTCGGGTGGTAGGTGACCTGGTGCGGGTAGTACGCGCCCACGTCAGTGACCTTCAGGACGTCGACCAGGAACTCGGTCAGTTCGTACGTCTTCGGCACCAACGGCGCCAGCGTGCGGGCCAGGGTGTCCCCGCGCCCCTCGGCGCGCGCCCGTTCGCCCATCCTCGGGTACAGCTCCCGCACCATCGCCGCGCACGACCCGGACGGCGTGACGATCGCCTCGTACCCGCCGAAGACATCGGAGAAGTGCCGGGCCAGGGGCTCCGCCTCATAGCGGTAGCCGGTGTTGTAGTGGGCCTGCCCGCAACACGTCTGGTCCATCGGGAAGTCGACGTCGACGCCCAGTCTGGTCAGCAGTTTCACCACGGCCCGGCCGGTGTCGGGATAGAGCGTGTCGTTGACACAGGTCAGGAACAGGGCGACACGCATCGCGGCTCCTCGGGGTCGGTCATCGGACGAGTGCAGATTAGTGGGCGGGTACCGCCGGGGCGAGAGGGCGACTCCGTGCGCCGCGTTCATGGTGCGCCGCGTTGACCGTGCGGCGGGTTCACTTCCGGGCGAGCCGCGCCTCGGCGGCGTGCCAGCGGGCGTCGTCGCCGCGCGGCGTGTACCGGGTCAGCGGCTGGGTCCGGGTGAGCAGCCCGCGCATGGCGGCGAGGTCACCGGCGAGCCCGTGGGTGCGGGCCTGCACGAGCACGTTGCCGAGCGCGGCCGCCTCCGTCGGTCCCGCCACCACGGGCAGCCCGCAGGCGTCGGCCGTCAGCTGGCACAGCAGCGCGTTGCGGGTGCCGCCGCCGACGAGGTGCACCACGTCCACCGGGTGGTCGGCGAGGCGCCGCGCGTCCGCGACGGCCCGCCGGTGGGCGAGGGCCAGCGAGTCGAGGACGCACCGGGTGACCTCGCCCCGTGTCCCGGGCACCGGCTGCCCCGATGTCCGGCAGGCCGCGGCGATCCGCTGCGGCATCCGTCCCGGCGCCAGGAACGCCTCGTCCCCGGCGTCCACCACCGAACGCAGGCCCGGCGCGGTGCCGGCCTCGCGCAGCAGCAGCCCCAAGTCCGGCTCGCCCCAAGAGCGTTGGCACTCCTGGAGCAGCCACAGCCCCATGATGTTGCGCAGGTAGCGGACGGTGCCGTCCAGCCCCAGTTCGTTGGTGAAGTTCGCGACCCGGCTCTCCTCGGTGAGCACGGGGGCGGTCAGCTCCAGCCCGGCCAGGGACCACGTGCCGGTGCAGATGTACGCGAAGTTCCTCCCGGTCGCCGGGACGGCGGCGACCGCGGAGGCGGTGTCGTGCGAGCCGACGGCCGTCACCGGCACGGGTCCGGCCAGCCCGGTCTCCTCCAGCACCTCGGGCCGCAGCACCCCGGCCGGATCCCCCGGCTGCCGCAGCGGCGCGAACAGCCCGAGGTCGATGCCGAGCCGCTCGGCGATCCCGTGCGCCCACGTCCGCGTCCGGGGATCGATGAGCTGGGTGGTGGAGGCGTTGGTCAGCTCGGTGCCCTGCTCACCGGTGAGCCAGTGGCTGAGCAGATCGGGGATGAGCAACAGCCGTTCCGCATAGGCGAGTTGACGCGACGACCGGGCGGCGGTGAGCTGGAAGAGGGTGTTGAACGGCGCGTACTGGATGCCGGTCGCGCTGTACAGCTCCCCGGCGGGCACCGTCGCCCACACCTTCTCGGCGGCGCCCTCGGTGCGGGCGTCGCGGTAGTGCACCGGGTTGCCCAGCAGGGCCCCGTCGGCGTCCAGCAGGCCGTAGTCGACGGCCCAGCCGTCGATGCCGACGGACGCCACCTGCCCGGCCGCCCGCAGCCCGTCCAGGACACCGCCGTACAGGGCGAGCACGTCCCAGCGCAGCCCCTCCGGGACGCGCACCTGCCGGTTGGGGAACCGGTGCGCCTCACCCAGCTCCAGTGCGTCGGCCCCCACGCGGCCGACCATCACCCGCCCGCTGGACGCGCCCAGATCGACCGCGGCGTACGACCTCACTCCCGCGCTCATCGCAGGAACGCGGCCGCCACACCCGCGTCGACCGGGATGTGCAGTCCGGTGGTGTGCGTCAGGTCGCCGCCGGTGAGTGCGAAGACCGCAGCGGCCACGTGCTCGGGCAGCACCTCCCGCTTGAGGAGGGTCCGCTGTGCGTAGAACTCGCCCAGCTTCTCCTCCGGCACCCCGTACACGGCGGCCCGCTGCGCGCCCCAGCCGCCGGCGAAGATCCCGGACCCGCGCACCACCCCGTCCGGGTTGACCCCGTTGACCCGGATCCGGTGCTCACCCAACTCGGCCGCCAGTAGCCGCACTTGATGGGCCTGGTCGGCCTTGGTCGCCGAGTAGGCGATGTTGTGGGGCCCGGCGAAGACGGCGTTCTTGGACGCGATGTAGACGATGTCGCCGCCCAGTCCCTGCGCGGCCATCACGCGTGCCGCCTCCCGGGAGACCAGGAAGGAACCGCGCGCCATGATGTCGTGCTGGAGGTCCCAGTCCTCGGCGGTGGTCTCCAGCAGCGGCTTGGAGATGGAGATCCCGGCGTTGTTCACGACGAGGTCGACCCCGCCGAAGGCGAGCACGGCGGCCCGGAACGCGGCGGCGATCTGCTCCTCGTCCGTCACATCGACGCTGACGGCGAAGGCCCTGTCGGACCCGCCCAGCTCCTGCGCGACGGCGGCGGCGCTGTCCGCGTCCAGATCGGCGACGACGACACACGCCCCCTCGGCGACGAGCCGCAGTGCGACGGCCTTCCCGATCCCGCTGCCGGCGCCCGTGACGAGCGCGACCCGGGTGGCCAGCGGCTTCGGCCTCGGCATCCGGCGGAGCTTGGCCTCCTCCAGCGCCCAGTACTCGATACGGAACTTCTCGGACTCCTCGATCGGCGCGTACGCCGACACGGCCTCCGCGCCCCGCATGACGTGGACGGCGTTGACGTAGAACTCGCCTGCCACGCGCGCGGTCTGCTTGTCCTTGCCGAAGGAGAACATCCCCACGCCCGGGATCAGCACGATCGCCGGGTCGGCACCGCGCATGGCGGGGGAGTCGGGCAGCGCGTGCCGCTCGTAGTAGGCGGCGTACTCCTCCCGGTAGGCGGCGTGCAGCTCCTTCAGCCGCGCGACGGCCTCCGCCAGGGGCGCGGCCGGCGGCAGGTCGAGCACCAGCGGCCGTACCTTGGTGCGCAGGAAGTGGTCCGGGCACGACGTCCCCAGCGCGGCCAGCCGGGGATGCTCGGCCCGCGCCAGGAAGTCCAGCACCACGTCGGCGTCGTCGAAGTGCCCGACCTGCGGCTCGTCCTGGGAGGCGAGGGCCCGTACGTACGGCGCGAGCGCCGCCGCCCGCTGCCTGCGCTCGGCCTCGGGCAGGGCGCCGTACCCCTCCACGAGCGGCCCGAAGGGCTCCGCCTTCCCCCGCTCGGCGAGGAACTCCTCGGCGGTGCGGATGATGTGCAGCGAGTTGCGCTCGCACTCCTCGGAGGTGTCGCCCCAGGCGGTGATGCCGTGCCCGCCGAGGACGCATCCGACGGCCTGCGGGTGGGCGGCCTTGACCGCGGCGATGTCCAGCCCCAGCTGGAACCCCGGCCGCCGCCACGGCACCCAGACCACGCTGTCCCCGAAGCACTCGGCGGTCAGCTTCTCCCCGTCGGCCGCACAGGCGAGCGCGATTCCCGAGTCCGGATGCAGATGATCGACGTGCGGGGCGTCCACCAGAGCGTGCATGGCGGTGTCGATGGACGGCGCCGCCCCGCCCCTGCCGTGCAGGCAGTAGTCGAACGCGGCGACCGTCTCGTCCTCCCGCTCGACGCCGGGATACACGTCCACGAGCGCCCGCAGCCGATCCAGCCGCAGGACGGCCAGCCCCGCCTCGGTCAGCGTGCCCAGGTCACCACCCGATCCCTTCACCCACATCAGCTCGACGTCACCACCGGTCACGGGATCGGTCCCGGTGCCCTTCGCGGACGCGTTGCCGCCGGCGTAGTTGGTGTTACGGGGGTCGGAGCCGAGCCGATGGGAGCGGGAGAGGAGGGCGGCGGCCTGGGGGTGGGTGGTCATGATTACGGTCCTTTTCAAGAGTGGGTGAGTATCGAGGGGGCGCGGGGCTGTATCGATGTGCGGCTCCGCCGCGTGGGCGCGACGAGCCACGACGCACCTGCGCCCCGCAACGGCGCTGAACCGGGCAGACGCTCACGCCCCCCAACCGGCCTGCTGCCCCCCGACGCGCGAGGCGACGATCTCCTCACCCCACCCGGACCTGGCGTAGGCGGTGAGTGGATCCGGGTCCACCCCCAACTCCCCGCGCACCTCCCGCAGCAACGGCCGCACATCGGTGTTGTACGCATCCATCAACACTCCATGGGCGCCGAGCACATCACCGGCGGCCTGAGCCTGCGCCAACGCCGCCCGGTCGACCAGCAGAGCCTTCGCCGTGGCCTCCTGCACGTTCATCACGGACCGGATGATCGCCGGAATCTTCGCCTCGATGTTGTGGCACTGATCGAGCATGAACGCGATCCCGGCCTCCGCCGCGAACCCGCCGCCGCGCACCACCTCGTACATGATCCGGAACAGCTGGAACGGGTCGGCGGCCCCCGCCATGAGGTCGTCGTCGGCGTAGAACCGGGAGTTGAAGTCGAACCCGCCGAGCCTCCCCTCCCGCAGCAGCGTGGCGACGATGAACTCGATGTTGGTCCCCGGCGCGTGGTGCCCGGTGTCGACCACGACCTGCGCCCTCGGCCCCAGCTTCAGACAGTGCGCGTACGCCGTGCCCCAGTCCGGCACGTCCGTCGCGTAGAACGCCGGCTCGAAGAGCTTGTACTCCAGCAGCATCCGCTGCCCCTCGCCGAGCCGCTCGTACACCTCGGCCAGCGCCTCGGCGAGCCGGTCCTGCCGGGCGCGGACGTCGTCCTGGCCGGGGTAGTTCGTGCCGTCGGCGAACCACAGCTTGAGATCGGCGGAGCCGGTCGCGTCCATGATGTCGACGCACTCCAGCAGATGATCGACCGCCTTGCGCCGCACCGCCGCGTCCGGATGGCAGATGCTGCCCAGCTTGTAGTCGTCGTCCTGGAAGGTGTTGGAGTTGATCGCGCCCAGCCTCAGCCCGCGCTCCTCGGCGTACTTGGCCAACGCCGCATAGTCCTCGACCCTGTCCCAGGGGATGTGCAGGGCCACGGTCGGGGCCACACCCGTGAACTCGTGCACCTTCGCCGCGTCCTGGAGTTTCTCCCAGGGATCGCGGGGCACGCCGGCCTGGGCGAACACCTTGAAACGGGTTCCCGAGTTCCCGTACGCCCACGACGGCGTCTCGACTGCCTGTGTCTTGAGCGCGGCCTTCACCGCGGCGAGGTCGGTCACTGCGGGCTCCTGGAGGTGTCGGTCGGAACAACGAGGCATGTGAAACGATTCAGAACCGCAAGCTAGGGGCCTCTCGAAAGGGTGTCAAGGACTCCGGTCGAGCCGGTTTTCCGTGACTCCGCCGTGACCTTGGGCTATCGAAATTTTTTCGATACGGACCCATTGACGTGACATGGCCGCGGTGCCTACGGTCCCGGCAATCCAGTTGAAACCTTTCACAACGCTGTGGGCGCGGGCCTCGCGGCCGTTTCCGCCGGTGTCGTCGAGGAGCCTGCCATGACCCACCCGCCCGACACGGGACCGGCGCCGGTGCTGGCACTGAGGGGCGTCTCCAAGTCCTTCGGCGCCGTACGTGCCCTCAGGGACGTCTCCCTGGAGCTGCTGCCCGGCGAGGTGCACGCCCTCGCCGGAGAGAACGGCGCGGGCAAGTCGACGCTGATCAAGACCCTCGCCGGGGTGCACCGGCCGGACACCGGCCAGGTGCTGCTCGACGGCGAGGGCGTCGTCTTCCATGGCCCCGGCGACGCCCGCGACGCGGGGATCGCCGTCATCTACCAGGAGCCCACGCTCTTTCCCGACCTGTCGATCGCCGAGAACATCTTCATGGGCCGCCAGCCCCGGCGGGCCCTGCGCCGGATCGACCACAAGGCCACCCGCGCGGCCACGGCCGCCCTGATGAAACGGCTCGGCGTCGACCTCGACCCCGACCGGCCCGCCCGCGGACTGTCGATCGCCGACCAGCAGATCGTCGAGATCGCCAAGGCGCTCTCCTTCGACGCCCGGGTCCTGATCATGGACGAGCCGACGGCCGCCCTGACCGGCAGCGAGGTCGCCCGGCTCTTCGGCGTCGTGCGCACCCTGAGCGAGCAGGGCGCCGCCGTCCTGTTCATCTCCCACCGCCTGGAGGAGATCTTCCGCATCTGCCATCGGGTGACCACGCTGCGGGACGGCGCCGGGATCGCCTGCGAGCCGCTCGACGGCATGACAGAGGACGACCTGGTCCGGCGGATGGTCGGTCGCGAGCTGGCCGAGCTGTATCCGAAGCAGGAGGTGAAGCCCGGTCAAGTGGCGCTCAGCGTACGGCGGTTGACCCGTGAGGGCGTCTTCACCGACGTGTCGTTCGAGGTGCGGCGCGGCGAGATCGTCGCTCTCGCCGGGCTGGTGGGCGCCGGTCGTACGGAAGTGGCCCGCGCCGTGTTCGGCGTCGACCGGTGGGACGCGGGCGAGGTCGAGATCGACGGGCGCCGGCTGACCAACGGCGCGCCCTCCACGGCGATGGCCGCGGGCCTCGCCCTCGTCCCCGAGGACCGGCGCGCCCAGGGCCTGGTGATGGACATGTCCATCGAGCGGAACATCGGGCTGACCGGACTCCGTGCGACCGTGAAGGCCGGACTGATGGACCGGGGCGCCGAGCGCAGCCGCTCCCTGGACTGGGCGGTGAGGCTCCAGGTGAAGTACGCCCGGATCGCGGATGCCGTCGGCACCCTCTCGGGCGGCAACCAGCAGAAGGTCGTCCTCGCCAAGTGGCTCGCGACCGGCCCGAAGGTGCTCATCGTGGACGAGCCGACGCGGGGGATCGACGTCGGTACGAAGGCGGAGGTACACCGGCTGCTGTCGCAACTCGCCGCCGAGGGGGTGGCGGTGCTGATGATCTCCTCCGACCTGCCCGAGATCCTCGGCATGGCCGACCGGGTGCTGGTGATGCACGAGGGCCGGATCACCGCCGAGATCCCCCGCTCCCAAGCCACCGAGGAGACCGTGATGGCCGCAGCCACCGGGAGGGCCGCCGCATGACGGTGACCACCCCTGGCTCCACCCCCGTCGCCGAAGCAACCCGGTCGCAAGGGACCCGGTTGGTCCATCGCGTCTTCACGATGCGCGAACTCGCCATCCTGGTCGTCTTCCTGGTGATGATCGCGATCACCCAGGCCGGTAACAGCCAGTTCCTGTCGGAGCAGGGCATCAAGGACCTGCTGCTCAACGCGACCATCCTGGTGCTGGTCGCCACCGGCCAGTCTCTGGTGGTGATCACAAGGAACGTCGACCTGTCGGTGGGCTCCACTCTCGGCATCAGCGCCTTCGCCGCGGGCACTTACCTCCACCAAGGCGGGAACCCCGTCCTCGCGATCGTCCTGGCCGTCCTGCTCGGCGTCGGCTTCGGCCTCCTCAACGGCCTGCTCGTCAGCCTCGGCCAGGTGCCGGCCCTCGTCGTCACCCTCGGCACCCTCTACATCATCCGCGGCATCGACTCCATCTGGGTCGGCTCACGCCAGATCACCGCGGCCGACCTCCCTGGAGGGTTCGTCGACTTCGGCTCCGGCGGCGTCGCAGCGATCCCCTGGCTCGCCGTGATCGCGCTCGCCGTCCTCGTCGCCACCGCCTACTACCTCAAACACTTCGGCGGCGGCCGGGAGTTGTACGCCCTCGGCTCCAACCCGGAGGCCGCCCGGCTGGCCGGCATCCCGGTGCGCCGGCGGATCCTCACCGCCTACACCGTCTGCGGAGCGCTCGCCGGACTCGCCGGGGCGATGTACCTGGCCCGGTTCGGCAACGTCGACTCGGGCACCGGCAACGGCTACGAACTCACCGTCGTCAGCGCGGTCGTGGTCGGCGGTGTCGTCTTCACCGGCGGCTCGGGCAGCGTCTACGGCGCCGCGCTCGGCGCCCTGCTGCTCACCTCCGTGAACAGCGTGCTGCCCGCGCTCGGCGTCAGCTCCGTGTGGGCGCTCGCCATCAACGGGGTCCTGCTGCTCCTCGCCATCGCCGTCGACCGGATCGTCGCGCTGCGGGTGGCCGCCGCCCTGAAGAAGAAGTCGGTCCGGCCGGGGACCGCCCTGCCGAAGGAGAACGCCGGTGCCTGAGTCACTGACCCGCGCCGTCCGCTGGGACACCGTCGTCGGCGCGCTCCTGATCGTCCTGTTGCTTCTGTCGTTCGGTTTCGTGGACGGTTTCGGCAACGCGCTGAACCTGTCCTTCCTGATCGGTAACACGCTTCCGATCGCATTGATCGCCCTGCCGATGACCCTGCTCGTGGTCTGCGGCGAGATCGACCTGTCGGTGGCGTCCACGGCCGGGCTGTCCGGGGCCGTGCTGGGCAAGCTCTGGAACGAGGGCATGGCGATCGAGACGATCATCCCGCTGTGCCTGCTGCTGGGCGTGGTGTGCGGACTGGTCAACGGCCTGCTCGTGACCCGGCTCGGCCTGCCCTCGCTCGCCGTCACCATCGGCACCCTCGCCGCCTACCGGGGCCTCGCCCAGATCGTGCTCGGCTCCGACGCGGTCACCGATTTCCCGTCCCAGTACCTGGACTTCGCGTCCGGCCGGCTCGGCGGCACGTTCCTGCCGCAGGCGTTCCTGCCCTTCCTCGCCCTGCTCGCCATCGCCGTGCTCGTGCTGCACGCCACGCCGTTCGGGCGCTCGCTGTTCGCGGTCGGCGCGAGCGAGGAGGCGGCGCGCTTCGCCGGGATCCGGGTGAAGCGGACCAAGCTGCTGCTCTTCGTCGCCACCGGGTTCATGTCGGCGCTCACCGGTGTCTTCTGGGTGCTGCACTACGCCAGTGCGCGCTACGACAACGCCACTGGACTCGAACTCTCCGTCGTGGCCGCCGTGTTGCTCGGCGGGATCGACTTCGACGGGGGCCGCGGGACGCTGGGCGGTGCGATCGCCGGGGTGTTTCTGCTCGGTGCGCTGCAGAACGTGATGAGCCTGCTGAACGTCTCCGCGCAGTCCCAGATCGTCGTCACCGGTGTGCTGCTGGTCGTCTCCGTGCTCGGCCCCCGGGTCGCGCGCCAGATCACCGTCGCGCGGGTGAGCCGCAGAGCCGCCTCGGCTCCGACCCCGTAGCCCGTCCTCACCCCCTCCCTCACAAAGGACCCTCCGCCATGCGCAAGCCGTCCCTCCGCCGTACCTGCGCCGCCCTCGCCGTCGGAACCTCCCTCGCCCTCGCCCTCACCGCCTGCGGCGGCACCACCAAGAACGACGTCAGGAACAACGACTCCGTCGCCCCCACGGGCAAGGCCGATCCGCATGCGGCCCTCAAGAAGGGGCTCACCGTCGGCTTCCTGCCCAAGCAGGTGAACAACCCGTACTTCACCACCGCCGACAAGGGCGGCGAGAAGGCACTCGCCGAACTCGGCTCGACCTACAAGGAGGTGGGCCCCTCCAGCGCCACCGACACCGCGGGGCAGGTGAGTTACGTCAACACGCTCACCCAGCAGCAGGTGAACGGGATCGCCGTGTCCGCGCAGGACCCCGGGGCGCTGTGCACCGCGCTGAAGCAGGCCATGGGCAACGGCATCAAGGTCGTCACCTACGACTCCGACACCGACCCCGGCTGCCGCGACGCCTTCGTCTCGCAGGCGTCCGCCGAGGACCTGGGCCGTACCGAGGTGCAGCTGCTCGCGCGGCAGATCGGGTACAAGGGCGAGATCGCGATCCTGTCGGCCGCGCAGACCGCGACGAACCAGAACACCTGGATCGGCTACATGAAGGACGAGCTGAAGGACCCCAAGTACAAGGACGTCAGGCTCGTCAAGATCGCTTATGGCAACGACGACGCCCAGCAGTCCTTCCAGCAGACCCAGGGACTGCTCCAGGAGCACCCGGACCTGAAGGGGATCATCTCCCCGACCACCGTCGGCATCAAGGCCGCCGCCCAGTACCTGTCCGGCTCGAAGTACAAGGGCAAGGTCAAGCTCACCGGTCTCGGCACGCCGAACGACATGCGCACGTACGTCAAGAACGGCACCGTCGACGCCTTCGAGCTGTGGGACCCGGCGGCGCTCGGCGACCTGGCCGCGCGGGCCGCGGTCGCGCTGGCCTCGGGGCAGATCACCGGCAAGGAGGGGGAGACCTTCAAGGCCGGTGCCACGACGTACGCCCTCGGCAAGGACGGTGTCATCACCCTCGGCAAGCCGACCGTGTTCGACGCGAAGAACGTCGACCGGTTCGACTTCTAGTGAATCGGGGAGCGTTGATGCAGCGCGTGTGTTTCCTGCTGAAGGTCAGGGCGGACCGCCTCGACGAGTACCGGGAGCGGCATGCCGCCGTCTGGCCGGAGATGCTCGACGCCCTGAGGGCGACCGGCTGGCACAACTACTCGCTCTTCCTGCGCGAGGACGGCCTGCTCGTCGGCTATCTGGAGACCGAGGACTTCGCCGCCGCCCGGGCCGGCATGGCGGCCACCGGCGTCAACGCCCGCTGGCAGGCGGAGATGGCGCCGTTCTTCGAGTCGGCGGACGGTGCCCGGCCCGACGAGGCCATGAGACCGCTCACGGAGGTGTTCCACCTGTCATGACCGCCGCCGGAAGCGGGCTCGCGGCACCCCGGGTCACCCCCCTCGGCCGCACCCTCCTCGATCCCCGGGCCCTGTACTTCGTCTCGTACGACGGGCTCGTCAACAACAACTCCTTCCAGAAGAACGGCCTGTTCACCTACCGGGGCCGGCAGTACGCGGCCTGGTACGCGGAAGACCGCCGCGCGACCGTCGCCCGCCGCACCGCGGGCCGGGCGGACTGGGCGGCGGTGCCGCTGGACCACCGGCTGGGGTGCGACGACTCGCACAACGTGATCTCGATGGGCGTCTCGCGCAACGACGGCCGGCTGCACCTGGTCATGGACGCGCACAGCAGCGGCTTCCGGTACGTGAAGTCCGTCGCCGGACTGCTCGACCGCCCCGCCGACACGCCCTGGGACCGGTCCGTCTTCGGCGCCGTACGGACCACCCTCGACGGACTCGCCCTCACCACCCGGTTCACCTACCCGCAGTTCCTCACGACGCCCGAGGGCGGCCTCCAGCTCAGCTACCGCGTCGGCATCTCCGGGGACGGCCGCAACGCCCTTGCCGAGTACGGCCGTTCGGGCTGGACGGTGCTGGGGGAGTGGACCGCGTCGACGGGCACGTACACGACCGCTCACGGCTCCAGCACCGCGCGGAACATGTATCTGCACGGCATCGACTACGACGTCCACGGCCGGCTGCACGCCCTGTTCACCTGGCGCGAGCAGGACCACGCCGTGATGTGCGGCGGTGGCGGGCTGACCAATCACGACACCGGCTACGTCCACTCCACCGACCGGGGCCGGACCTGGCGCAACGACGCCTGGGCGGTCGTCGCCACCACCGGCGGCCCGGATCCGGTCGCCGTCACCGATCCCGGTCTCGTCGTGGACCCCCTCGGCCCCGACCACTGCCTGATGAACCAGGAGAGCCAGGCCACCGACTCCGCCGGGCTGCCGCACGCGATCATCAGCCACGTACCGGGCCGCTTCGGGCCGCGCACCACGGACTACGTCGCCGACCGCATCGCCCACGGACGCGCCTTCCACCTCCGCAAGAGCCCGGACGGGACGTGGCGGAAGACCGAGATCCCCGTCCCCCTGAACTCCAGCCAGCGCACCAAGCTCGTCCTCGACCGGTACGACAACGCCTACGCGGTCCTTCCCCGCGGCCGCATCGCCGCCGCCTCGAAGGCCTCCGGGTACACCGACTGGACGGCGCTGTACGACGGCGGCGAGCTGAACGCCTTCGGCGAGGTGGTGATCGACGAGACGCGGGCCGTGGCGGAGGGCGTCCTGTCCTTCCTGTACCAGGAGAGGTCCACCGGTCAGGCGCCCTCGCCCGTGTGCGTGGCCGATTTCGCCCTGCCCGCATGACGGTAATGTGAAGGGCCGCCCGCCGTCCGTCCCTTTCGTCCCTGGAGGTCCTCGCCCGATGACCCAGTCGGTGGGTATCAAGGACGTCGCCCGCGCCGCCGGAGTCTCGGTGGGCACGGTGTCGAACGTCATCAACCGCCCGGACACCGTCGCGAGCGAGACCCGGGCCCGGGTGCTGTCCGCGATCGACCGGCTCGGCTACGTCCGCAGCGAGTCCGCGCGCCAGCTGCGCGCGGGCCGCAGCCGGATCATGGGCCTGCTCGTGCTCGACATGGGCAACCCCTTCTTCGTGGACGTGGCACGCGGTGCCGAGCGGGCGGCCCGGGAGGCGGGGCTCGGCGTGATGGTCTGCAACAGCGCGCAGAACGCCGCCGAAGAGGCCGAGTACCTGTCCCTGTTCGCCGAACAGCGGGTGCGGGGCGTGCTGCTGACCCCGGCCGACGCCACCGGCCGCAACATCGAGGCGTTCCGGCGCCACGGCATCCCGTTCGTGCTGGTCGACCGGGTCGCCGAGGGCACCACGGAGTGCTCGGTCTCCATGGACGACGTCGCGGGCGGCGCCCTCGCGGTGCGTCACCTGGTGGACGCCGGGCACCGCTCGATCGCCTACGTCAGCGGACCGCCCGGCCTCAACCAGGTCCGCGACCGCCGTACCGGCGCGCTGAGCGCGCTCGCCGAGGCCGGGCTCGGCCAGGGCGCGCTGCGGGAGCTGCCCACCGAGCGTCTCGACGTGGCCGCAGGCCGGGACGCGGGCGCCCGTCTGCTGGGCCTCGCCGACCGTCCCACCGCCGTCTTCTGCGCCAACGACCTGCTCGCCCTCGGCGTGCTCCAGGCCATGTACGCGGCGGGCGTGCGCGTCCCGGACGACCTGGCGATCGTCGGCTACGACGACATCGAGTTCGCGGCGGCGGCCGCCGTACCGCTGACCTCCGTGCGGCAGCCGGCCGTCACCATGGGCGCGCTCGCCGCCGAGCTGTTGCTGGAGGAGACCGAGCAGGGCGAGGGACGGCGGCCGCACGAGCACCGCCGGGTGGTGCTCCAGCCGGAGTTGGTGGTGCGCCGCTCCAGCCTGGCCGCCCGCTGACCCGAAGTTCAGTAGAAACCATGATCCCCGGGGTCGGCCGACGGCCGGTCATGTGCTGAACTGGGTCCCGTCCGTACCGTCCGCCCCGGGAGCCCCGTTGAGCCTCAGCTACCGCCAGCCCGGTGTCGTCCTCACCGACCGCCGTTTCGCCGTGCCCCTCGACCACGCCGACCCGGGCGGCGAGACCATCGAGCTGTACGCCCGTGAGGTGGTCGCGAGCGACAAGGCCGGGCAGGATCTGCCGTGGCTGCTGTACCTCCAGGGCGGGCCCGGCTTCGGGGCGAATCGTTTCGTCGGACGTCAGGCCTGGCTCGACCGGGCCCTGAAGGACTACCGCGTCCTCCTTCTCGACCAGCGGGGCACCGGCAGCTCCACGCCCGCCACCCGGCAGACGCTCCCGCTGCGCGGCGGCCCCGCCGAGCAGGCCGACTACCTCGCCCGCTTCCGCGCCGACTCCATCGTCCGGGACTGTGAGGCCATCCGCCCCGAGGTCACCGGCGGTGCCCCCTGGACGGTGCTCGGCCAGAGCTTCGGCGGCTTCTGCACGGTGTCGTACCTCTCCCTCGCGCCCGAGGGCCTCGCCGCCGCCGTCGTCACCGGCGGTCTGCCGTCCCTGCACGCCCACGCCGACGACGTCTACCGCGCCGCCTACCCGCGCGTCGAGCGCAAGGTCACCGCGCACTACGCCCGCTACCCGCAGGACGTCGAGCGGGCCCGTCGCATCGCCGACCACCTCCTCACCCACGACGTGGTCCTCCCGAGCGGCTACCGCTTCACGGCCGAGGCCTTCCAGTCCCTCGGCCTGATGCTCGGCATGAGCGACGGCAGCCACCGTCTGCACCTGCTCCTGGAGGACGCCTTCGTCCGCACCCCGGCCGGCCCGGAGCTGGCGGACGCCTTCCTGGAACAGGTCATGAGCCTGCTGTCGTACGCCAGTTACCCGCTGTACGCCCTCGTCCACGAGACGATCTACGGCCAGGGCGCACGGCCCACGGCCTGGGCCGCCGAACGGATCCGGGCCGAGTTCCCGCAGTTCGACGCGGCCAAGGCCCTCGCGGGCGACGCCCCGGTGCTCTTCACCGGCGAGACGGTCCACCCCTGGATGTTCGACGCCGACCCGGCCCTGCGCCCGCTGCGCGAGACGGCCGAACTCCTCGCCGCACGCACCGACTGGACCCCGCTGTACGACCCGGCCCGCCTCGCCGCGAACGAGGTGCCGGTCGCCGCGGCGGTCTACCACGACGACATGTACGTCGACGCGACCCACTCCCTGCAGACCGCACGCGCGGTGCGCGGCCTGCGGACCTGGGTGACGGACGAGTTCGAGCACGACGGGCTGCGGACGGGGGCGCCGAGGGTGCTGGACCGGCTGCTGGCGCTGACGAGGGACGAGGTGTAGCGCGCGGCACTCCCGCAGGTCAGTAGGGTGGAGCCCATGCCGGAACAGATAGCCGACCTCTCCGACCTGCGCGGCGACTGCGCCCAGTGCTTCGGGCTGTGCTGTGTCGCCCTGCCCTTCGCCAGGTCCGCCGACTTCGCGCTGAACAAGCCCGCCGGCACACCGTGCGCGAACCTCCGGCGCGATCACCGCTGCGGCATCCACGCGGACCTGCGCACCAAGGGCTTCACCGGCTGCACGGTCTACGACTGCTTCGGCGCCGGGCAGAAGGTCGCGCAGGTCACCTTCGGCGGGCAGGACTGGCGGACCGGGACCGAGGAGCACGCCCGCCGGATGTTCGACGTGTTCCCGGTCGTACGGCAGCTGCACGAGCTGCTGTGGTACCTGACCGAGGCGCTCGGCCTGCCCGCCGCCCGGCCCGTCCACGCCGATCTGCGCCGGATGCTGGAGGAGACCGAACGGCTGACCCGGCAGAGCCCCCAGGAACTGGCCGCCCTGGACGTGACCGCGCACCGACAGCGGGTCAACGTGCTTCTGCTGCGCACCAGCGAGCTGGCCCGGGCGGGCGTCGGCGACGGGGAAAGCGGTAAGAGCGGAAAGAGCGGAAAGAAGGGCAAGGGCGGTGGCAAGGACCGGCGGGGCGCGGATCTCGTCGGGGCCCGGCTGCGCGGCGCCGACCTGCGCGGGGCGACTCTGCGGGGCGCCCTGCTCATCGCCGCGGACCTCACCGGGGCGGATCTGCGGGGCGCGGACATGATCGGTACCGATCTGCGCGACGCGGACCTGACGGACGCCGACCTGACCGGTGCCTTCTTCCTCACCCAGCCGCAGGTTAACGCCGCGCGGGGCAGTGCCGGTACTCGGTTGCCGGAGTCAGTCGGCCGGCCGGCGCACTGGGCAACCAGCGGCTGAGTGCCGGGACGTGTCGTCGTTCGGCCGCGGCGGCGTCGTGGTGGATCGCGCGCCCGCGGCGGTGGCCGCATGTTCAGCACGGCCCCGCGCCCCTTCAGAGCGTCTGTCCAACCCCAACCGCAGCCCTTCCGGCATCACCGTCAGCCGCTCGATCACCTTCAGCCGGTAGGCGGGGTCGGCCCGCAGGTCGTAGCGGCGCAGCAGCAGGCCGAGGACCAGGGTGGCCTCGTGCAGGGCGAACTGACGGCCGATGCAGGCCCGGGCGCCGGTGCCGAACGGCTTGAAGGTGTGCGGCGGGCGGGCTCGTACCGCCGCCGCCTCGAAGCGGTCCGGGTCGAAGCGCTCGGCGTCCTCGCCCCACACCTGAGGGTCGCGGTGCAGCATCGGCGTCAGGACCATCGCCCACGCGCCCCGGCGCATCGGATGGTCGCCGCCGAGCACCGTGTCCCGCACGGCCTCGCGGGCGTAGGCCGGCGCGGTGGGCCACAGGCGCAGTGACTCGTCCAGCACCCGGCGGACGTAGCGCAACTTGGCGACCTGCTCGTACGCGGGTCGTTCGGCGTCGCCCCAGACGCGGTCCACCTCGGCGCGGGCGCGGGCGGCGATCTCCGGATGGCGGGCGAGGTAGTACAGGGCGAAGGAGAGCGCGCCCGAGGTGGTCTCGTGGCCCGCCACCAGGAACGTGATCACCTGCTTGCGGACGTTCTCGGCCGACAGCTTCTCGCCGGTCTCCGGATGCGCCGTCCGAAGCATCCGGTCCAGCAGGTCGCCCTCCCCGGGGCCGCCCCGGCGCCGGGCCGCGACCAGGTCGTCCACCGTGCGGTTGAGGTAGGTCATGTCGGCCGCGTTGCGCCGGGCGGCGGAGCGCAGCAGCAGCGGGGCGAGCGGCCCGGGCACGCTGTTCAGGCGCTGGGCGTAGGTGAGCGTGCCGACCATCGCGGTGACGAAGAGGTGCGGCCGGTCCCGCTCGAAGGAGCCGAAGTCGTGCCCGAACCCGGTGCGCGCGATCGTCTCCAGGGTCAGCTTGGTCATGTCCCCGGGCACGTCCACCGTGCGCCCGGCCGCGCTCTCCCGGTCCCAGTGGCCGGTCAGCCGCTCGGCGACCGCCAGCATCATGCCGTGGTAGCCCTCCATGGCCTCCCGGCTGAAGCCGGGCGCCAGGACGTCGTGCGCCAGCTGCCAGTTGGGCTCGTGGTTGTAGGCGGTGAACAGCCCGTCGCCGGCGACCGGGCGCAGATTGGCCACCCCGAGTCCGACGTGCTTGGCGAACCGGGTCTCGTCGGCGAGGTCGGCGGCGAGCGCCGCGCCCCACACGAACACGAACTCCTTGCCGAAGGCGCGGCGCCGGAAGACGGGGCCGAGCTCGCGTGCGAGGCGCATCGAGTCCTGGACGGGCGTGCGCCGGTTCACGCCGAGGACGTCACCGAGCAGCGGCACCCGGCGCGGCGGGTGCGGGATGCGGTCCAGTTCGGGCCAGCCCAGCTCGGCACTGCGGAAACCCCTCGGCAGCTCGGTTTCCCTGCTCTCCGCCGTCTCCGCCGTCTTCGTCGTCCGCGCCATGACGCCGATCTCCCTTGATCCAGCGAGCTGTTGAGCCGGTGCCGCCCGTGTTGTACGTGAGTTCAATAACGCGGCCCCAGTGTGATCCGTCCCTCGAACCGGCGTCAAGGCTTGTTGAACCGGCGTCCAGTAAAGTGACGGCATGGCCGCGAACGAGGGGGAGCGCGCCCGGCGCCGACTGAGCACCGGGGAGCGCCGCGAGCAGCTGCTGTCGGTCGGCGCGAAGCTGTTCTCGGACAGTCCCTACGACGAGGTGTGGATCGAGCAGGTCGCCGAGATCGCCGGGGTCTCGCGCGGGCTGCTGTACCACTACTTCCCGACCAAGCGGGACTTCTTCGCGGCGGTCGTGGAGCGCGAGAGCGAGCGGATGCTGCGCATGACGGCGGCCGTGCCCGGTGTGCCGGTGCGCGAGCAGCTCGCCGCCGGACTCGACACCTACCTCGGCTATGTCCGAGCCCACGCCCACGGCTTCCGCGCCTTCCATCGCGCCGACGCGGCCGGGGACCAGGCCGTGCGCCGGGTCTACCAGCGGGCGCTGGCCGCCCAGGAGGAGCAGATCCTCGCCGCGCTCGCCGCCGACCCCGAGTTCGGGCCCGCCTTCGAGACCGCTCCCCAGGTGCGGCTGGCGGTGCGCGGCTGGCTCGCCTTCACCACCGCCGTGTGCCTGGAGTGGCTGCGCGAGGGGGAGTTGAGCCAGGAGCAGGTGCGCGATCTGTGCGCCCGGGCGCTGCTGGGCGTCCTCGGCTGACCTCTCGTGCCATGGAGGCGCGGTTGGCGCACGTCCTGTTCTTCGGTAAGTTAGGCAAGGCTTACCTAAGGAGGTCTCGGGATGGGTGACACACAGGACTGGACGGCCGCACCCGGCGCGGCGGAACGGGCGCGGTCGGTGCTCGCCGCCGCATGGTCGTGCGCGGTGACCGCGGACGGCGTCCGCGAGGAGTACGTCGGTGCGCACACCGTGACCGACGACGGCGCGGTACGGCTCGCGGTGCCCGACGACAGCGCCCTGCTCACCGCGGCGATCTGCGCCCCGCGCCAGGAGCCGTCCGCCGTGCTGGAGTTCGCCGACGTCGCCCCCGTACCGGTGCGCGGCCGGATCCGGGCCCGGCTCCATCTCGCCGGCTGGTTCGCCGCGGACGGCGGCGAGCTGCTGTTCCGGCCCACCCGGGTGGTGCTGCGGCAGTCGGGCGGTGCCGTGGTCGTCGACCCCGGCGAGTTCGCCGCCGCCCGGCCCGACCCCCTGGCCAGCGCCGAGGCCCGGCTGCTGACGCACCTCGCCGACGCCCACCCGGACGCCGTCGAACGGCTCACCCGGCTGGTGCGGCCCGAGAGCCTGCACGCCGCGACCCGTGTGCTGCCCCTCGCCGTCGACCGGCACGGACTGACCCTGCGCATCGAGCGCACCCGCGCCCACGGCGACGTACGCCTGCCCTTCCACGCACCCGCCGACGACGTCACCCAACTCACCGAGCGCGTCCACGCCCTGCTCGCCCGGGCCGCGACCGCGGGCTGCCCCCGCGCGCTACAGCGGCAGCGCGCAGACGGCGACGGGTGAGGCGAACGGCTCGCCGGCCGGACGGAGTTCACCGCTGCCCCGGTCCACGTGGAAGACGGTGACCGTGCCCGAGCGCTGGTTCGCCGCGAACAGCAGCGTGCCGTCGGGCGAGAACGCGATCTGCCGCGGGAAGTCCCCGCCCACCGGCACCGTGCCGAGGAGTCGCAGCCGGGCGCCGTCGGCCTCGACCGCGTACCGCGCGAGGGTGTTGTCGCCCCGGTTGGCCAGGAACGCGTACCGGCCGTCCGCCGTCACGAGGAACTGCGCCGGGTAGTTGGTGGTGCCGCCGGCCGACCCCGTGGACTGCGGCGCGCCGATCGTCAGTCGGCCGGAGGCCGGGTCGTGGGCGCAGACGGCGACGGTGTCGTCCACCTCGTCGGCCAGGTACGCGTACCGCCCGCCCGGGTGGAAGGTCAGATGGCGCGGGCCCGCCCCGGGCCGGGTGTGCGCCTGCGACACCTCCGTGAGCGTGCCCTCGGCCTCGTCCAGGCGGTAGGTGTAGACGGTGTCGGTGCCGAGGTCGACCGCGAGGACGTGGCCGCCGCCCGGGCTCGTGATGAACTGGTGCGCGTGCGGCCCCTGTTGACCCGGTCCCGGGGCCGGAGAGGTGTGCGTGACCTGGGCGGTGCGTTCGCCGAGGGCGCCCGAGGCGTCGATCGGGTGCACGGCGACGCTGCCCGAGCCGTAGTCGGCGCTCAGCAGCCAGCGCCCGGACGGATGCACCGACACATGGCAGGGGCCCGCGCCGCCGGTCGCGCGCGTGCCGAGGACGTGTCGGTCCGCGAGCCGTACGGCCGTCACCCCGCCGTCGTCGCGCTCGTCCACCGCGTACAGCGTGCGCCCGTCCGGGTGCACCGTGAGGTACGACGGGTCGGGGACGCCGGTGAGCGTGCCCGCGCCGGAGATCCGGCCGGTCACGGGGTCGTACGAGGCCAGCCCGATACCCGTGCCGCCGCCGTCGACGGAGGTGTACGTGCCGATGAACAGCGGGCGGGGGCCGGACGGGTCTCCGGGAGGTGCGGCGGACCGCGGCTTCCCGGCCGGGAGCGCGCCGTCGGCCGGCGGGGCCGACGGGGACGGCACCGCCACCACGGCCGCCGTGCCCGCCACGGCCCCGACGAACCGGCGCCTGCTCCAGCGCCCGCTCTCCGCCGTTTCCTCCGTGTCCATGCCGCACCTCAGGTCGTCGCTCGCCCCGGTCGTGACAGCAGCCACCTTGGCCCCCTCGGCCGTCAACGACAAGTAGGGCAACGGAGATTGCGCACCGTGCAACGCGAGGTCACCACTCGCCGTCCTCGACCGGCCTGCCCGGCGGGGCGTCCTTCAGCGGGGTCACCTGGCCGGCCGACGGCTCCTGCCAGGGGTCCAGGTCGTCGCCGAGCCACTCGCCGACCGGCTTGACCTCCTGGAGGGCGTCCGCCGGGGCCAGATCCTCGGCATCGGCGTCGTAGTAGTCGAACCAGGGCAGGCCCGCGCGGGTGTACGCCGCCCGGTCCACCGGCGACGGCGGAGGCGCCTCGCCCGTGATGTGCCGCCACTGAGGCGGCGTGACCAGGTGAACGAACACGCGCCCGGCGGGCTGCTCGGACCAGTCGGTGAGGGGGCGGTCGTCCCGGTACACCTCCTGGCGCATCGAGCCGCCGACGCCGAGCCCCATGGCGGCGGGCGCCGCCGCCCCGGGCGCGGCCGGCATCATCGCCGCGCCGTATCCGCCGACCGGCGGACGGGCCGTCCGGGCGCGGTTCCCGGCCGCCTGCCTCTCCTGCTCGCGGCGCCGCCACTCGGCGAGCGGGTCCGCGCGCAGCGCGAAGGACCGGAGCTGCACCCCGCCCCACACCTCCTCGCCGGTGACCTGCCCCTCCACCGTCGCGCCGAGGCCCAGTGGCACGGCGACGAACTGCCGGACCGTCCCCTCGCCGGAGTTGACGCCGTCCAGCCAGGGCTGGCGGGGCAGTACCACGTAGTTCTGCGGATCCCGGGTGAGCCGCTCGCTCCAGGGCTTGCCGGAGACCGCGCACACCTTGCCGACGCCGACCTGGAGCGCGGCCGGTTCCGTCGTGCCCGCGAAGCTCAGCCACATCGCCTCGCGCACATACACCGGCAGCATCACGCCCCCGCGGGCCCGCCACCGCTCGGGCACCCGGTCCGCGTGGTCGGCGACCGGCCGGACCGGGAACTCGCCGAGCCCCGGCGGCAGCCGGTGCGTGCCCGTCTCGGGCAGCCGCAGCGTGCGCACGAACCGCACGGTCGCCCCGCCCGGCAGCCGCAGCGTGTTCCCGGTGATCCGTACCCCGGCCTCGGTCATCCGGTGGCCCCCTCCTGTCGCGCTGTCCGCCGCGCCGCAGAACGTGCGCCTCGGCCGAGAACGTCCGTCCTCACCGTGAACGCTCGCCGAACCCCGTACGGTTCCGCCACAGCTCGTCCTGCACACCGAGGCGCTCGCGCAGCCGGGTGGTGCGCGGCAGCTTGGCCCGCTGCTCGCGGGAGACCCGGTCGAGTTCCTCCAGCAGGCGGCGGGTGCGGTGCTCGGTGTCCAGTTCGTCGATGATCCGGTTCGCCTCGGTGAGCACGGCACCCAGCAGCTGCCAGTTCTCCCAGTTCCCGGCGACCTCTTCCCGCAGCAGCACGGCCAGCCGGTCCCGGGTGCCGGCGGCCGTGTGCAGCTCGGCCGTCAGCCGGGCCTCCGCCGACTCGGCGTCCTCGCTGAGATGGGTGGTGACCAGCACCGCGAAGCTGACCACCGCGTCGCCCATCTCGGACAGCAACTGCTCCACGGTCGCCCCGATCCGCGGCGGGAACAGCTCCTCGGACCCGCGGGCCTTCGCCAGGTCCGTGAAGGAACGGGCCAGCACCCGCAGGACCACCGTGCAGATCTCCAGCGTGTCGAGACCGGTGCGCAGCACCACCCGGTGCAGCAGACCCTCCTTGACGCGCGGGTTGAGCCGCAGGCTGTCCTCGGCCTGCCGCAGCGACGCGTCCACGTGGGCGATGTGCTGGTCCAGCCGCCGGGCCTCGTGCAGCCGCTCGGCCGCCCGCTGCCAGGGGATCCCGCCGGCCGCCTCCTCGCCCATGCGCAGCATCAACTGCCGCAGCCGGCGCGCCAGGTCCTCGATCGAGCGGCCCGCCTCGTCCACCCACACCGGGGGCGGCAGCAGCAGGTTGCAGGCCGTGCCGACGACCGCGCCGATCAGCGTCTCCACGATGCGCGCCCACGCGGTGAACCCGATCGTGGTGACGCCGAGCACGAGCATGGCGCTGATCGCCACCTCGGCCACGTACTCCTCGACCCGCACCAGATGTCCGACGGCCAGCGCGGCCACGATCAGCAGCGCGAGGCTCCACCAGGTCAGGCCCACCAGCACGCTGAAGGCGATGGCGACCAGCACCCCGGCCACCACGGCGTTCACCCGGCGGATGCCGTTGGTGAGGGTGGCGTAGAAGGTCACCTGGACCACCAGCAGCGCGGTCAGGGGTGCGGTGAGGGGGGCCGGCTCGGGGCTCAGCCGCAGGGCGATGACATAGGCGATCGTCGCCGCAGTCGCCGAGCGCAGCGTCTGGACGACCACCGGCTCCCGGCGGCGCTCCACCAGGCGCAGCAGTCCCCGGCGCCACTTCGGTACGTCGTGCATCCCTTGGCCTGTTCCCGTTCCCCGGACGCCTCGAACGCCCCCGGTCGGGGGCCGCGCCCCGGCGGGCGGGCCAGGTCAGGCGTACAGCTTGTCGAGGAAGGCGTGCAGGTGGCCCCGGGCGCGGGCGATCTGCTCCGCCACGCTCAGGCTCTCCTCGATCCGGATGCCGGACTCCGGCACCTTCCTGCCCCGCACGTACAGGGAACACGCCAGGTCGGTGCACATGTACAGGCCGACCGAGTTGCCCTCGCGGCCCGCCGGTCCCGCCTTGCGCGCGGTCATCAGCGTCACCCCGCCGCGCGGATGCGTCGTCAGGCACACCGAGCACATGCTGCGGTGCAGGAACCCGCGCTGCGCGGCCTGGAAGCGCAGGGCGACACCCACGAGCCGGCCGTCCCGCTCGGCGACCACATAGCTGCGGTCGGGCGCGCCCGGATCCCGCCAGCCGAGGAAGTCCAGGTCGTCCCACGGACGTTCGTCGAGGTCGCGCGGGACCGCCAGCCGCTTGGCCTCCCCCTTCGAGCAGTTGACGAAGGAGGTGCGGATGTCCTGCTCGGTGAGCGATTTCATGGGGGAGTCCTTCTGGGTGCGCAGGCGACGGTCAGCCTCAGCCTAGGAGGCCTAGGTTTTCGACTAGCTTATGTAGCCAAAAGGGGAGTGGCCAATGGATTTCTCCGGATCTCCGCCGGAGCACCCATCCTCCTCGCGGCGCTCGCCAGGGACGGCGCCTACCACTCGCAGTACGTCACCGGCACCAGCGACGGCGGGCTCACCGCGCACCCGGGCGGCGAGCGCACACGCTGGGGAGAGCCGGATCTTCGGGGGTGCGTACGACGACGCGCCCGCGGCGGAGCGCCCGCTGTACGGCGCCCTGAACTTCCGTCGGCAGGTGGTCGGCGAGGCTCCCCGCTTCGGCTCCTCGCACCTGAGGCTCACCGGCGCGGTCCTGCGGCGCGCCACCTTCTGCTACCCCGACAGCGCGGCCGAGCCCACCGGCTTCGGGATGGCCGCCGCGATGCCGCTGATCGCGCTCGCCGAGCGGGACGAGCAGGACCCGCTCAACGACTACGTCGAGAGCCATGTGCACACCGGTGTGCTCCTGGACACCGACGTCGAGGCCCTCGCCCTCGACGCGGGCTACCGGGGCACCGAGGTCGAGACAGCGGCGGCCCGGCGCCTGCCCTTCCCCGTCGAACGGCACCCCGGCTACCGGCTCACCGTCACGGCGCTGCGCCGCCACGCCGGCTACCGGGGGCCGCGGTACGCCGACCTCGGCGCCCGGATCGCCGAGCGCGGACTGCTCACCCCGCGTGTCCTCGGCGACGCGGCCCGCACCGGCCGCCACGAACTCCAGCACCTGACGATGGTCTGGCACACCCTGGCCCGCTTCGGCGCGCCGGAGGGCGCGGGCACGGCCCGGGTGCCCGCGGCGCGGGCGCGCCCTACTCCGTCCGCGCCGCCCCGCTCCGCGCCCGGGGCGGCCACACCCCCGGCCTGAGGACGCCCGACGCGTAGGCGCGGGCGACCAGTTCGGTACGGTTCGCCGCGTTCCAGCGGGCCGACAGCCGGCGCAGGTGGTAGGTGACGCCGTCCTTGCTGAGGCCCAGTTCGCGGGCGGCCTCGGCCGTGCTCGCGCCGCCCGCCAGCAGGGCCAGTACCCGCCCCTCCACCGGGGTGACCGGGGCCGGTTCCGGCTCGGGCGGCGCGCACTCGCCCTGGACCCGGAGCATCACCAGCAGGGCCGGGGTCTCGTCCACGGTGTCGCTCACCGGGTCCGCCGTCAGCTCCCCGAACCGCTCCGCCCCGCCGGGCGCGCGCCAGCGCACCGACACCTGGTAGCGCGAGCGGTGCCGCAGCCGCAGCGCCTGGGCGATCCGCTCCACCTGCCCGGCCTCCTGCGGCCGGAACAGCTCCAGCACGTCCCGGCCGCGCAGCCGCCCCGGGGTCGTACCGCACTCCGCCGCCATCGCGGGATTCGCCAGCACCACCTGGCCGTACACGTCGCACACCGCGACCGGCACCGACACCCGGTCGAAGACCAGCAGGGCCCGGTTGCGCCAGACCACCGCGTCGGCCCGCCCCAGGTCCATGTCCACCTCCCGATGCGCCGAGCCGTCCCTCGGTCCGTGCTCGTCGATCGCCGCTCGTCGGTCCCCGCACATCCAAGACGAGAATCCAGGCCAGCGGCAAACCGCACGCCTTGCGCGGGCCGGCGCAAGCCCCGCGGCCGAGTTTTGACTGCGCGATCGTGTAGTGCCACGGCGCTGGCACGTGCCACCGGTCGCCCACGCTGGATCCAGTGCTCCGTTACCGCGAGTACTCCGTTACGGCGAAAGGCAGTTGTCGCGTCATGCCCCCCACCGCACCGCACCCCGACCCGGCCGCGGCCCTGCCCGGCGTCCCCGTCGTCGACATCACCGCCACCGGTCCCGGCCGCACCCCGATCCAGCAGGTCATGGAGCTGATGCGCGCCCACGGCCCGGTGCTGGTGCGCCGGCTGCACGGCCGCGACGTGATGTTCGTCGCCGACGCCGACCTCGTCGCGGACCTCGCCGACGAGGACCGGTTCGCCAAGCACATCGGTCCTGCCCTGGAGAACGTGCGCGAGTTCGCCGCCGACGGCCTGTTCACGGCGTACAACGACGAGCCCAACTGGGCCAAGGCGCACGACATCCTGATGCCCGCCTTCGCGCTCGGGTCGATGCGCACCTACCACCCGGTCATGCTCAAGGTGGCCCGCCGGCTCATCGACTCCTGGGACCGCGCGGCCCAGGGCGGCCAGGCCGTGAACGTGCCCGACGACATGACCCGCATGACGCTCGACACCATCGGACTGGCCGGGTTCGACTACGACTTCGGCTCCTTCGAGCGGGCAGAGCCGCACCCCTTCGTGGAGTCGATGGTCCGCTGCCTGGAGTGGAGCATGACCCGCCTGGCCCGCACTCCCGGCCAGGACCACTCCGCCGCCGACGCCGCCTTCCGCCGCGACGCCGACTATCTCGCCCAGGTCGTGGACGACGTCATCGCCTCCCGCGCCGGCACCGACCAGAGCGGCGCCGAGGACCTGCTCGGCCTGATGCTGAGCGCCCCGCACCCCGCCGACGGCACCACCCTGGACCCGGCCAACATCCGCAACCAGGTCATCACCTTCCTCATCGCCGGACACGAGACGACCTCCGGCGCGATGTCCTTCGCCCTGTACTACCTGGCCAAGCACCCGGCCGTGCTCCGTCTGGTGCAGCGCGAGGCCGACGCGCTGTGGGGCGACGACGCCGACCCCGAGCCGACGTACGACGAGATAGGCCGGCTCACCTACACCCGCCAGGTCCTCAACGAGGCCCTGCGGCTGTGGCCGACGGCCGCCGCCTTCAGCCGCAGGGCCCGCGAGGACACCCTGCTCGGCGGCCGGATCCCGATGCGCGCCGGACAGGCCGTCACCGTCATGGCCCCGATGCTGCACCGGCAGCCGGTGTGGGGCGACAACCCCGAGCACTTCGACCCCGAGCGGTTCACCGCCGAGGCGGAGGCGGCCCGCCCGGTGCACGCCTTCAAGCCCTTCGGTACCGGAGAACGCGCCTGTATCGGACGGCAGTTCGCGCTGCACGAGGCCACCATGCTGCTCGCCATGCTGGTCCACCGCTACCGGCTGCACGACCACGCCGACTATCGGCTGCACGTCAAGGAGACCCTCACCCTCAAGCCCGAGGGCTTCACCCTCACGCTGACCCCGCGCACCGCCGCCGACCGCGTCCACGCCCCGCTGCCCGGCGCCGCGAGCCCGCAGGAGGACGCCGGCCGGACCCCGGACACGCTCCCGGCCCGCGTCCGCCCCGGCACCGGCGCCCTGTTCCTGCACGGCAGCAACTACGGCACCTGCCGCGCCTTCGCCGCCCAGCTCGCCGACGAGGCCGCCGCCGTCGGCTGCGCCACCGAGGTCGCCGCCCTGGACGCGTACGCCGACGGGCTGCCCACCGACCGGCCCGTCGTCATCACCGCCGCCTCCTACAACGGCCGCCCCACCGACGACGCGACCGCCTTCGCCGCGTGGCTGGACGGCACCCCCGACCTGACCGGCGTCACCTACGCCGTCCTCGGCGTCGGCGACCGCAACTGGGCCGCCACCTACCAGCACGTCCCCACCCGTGTCGACGCCCGACTCGCCGAACTCGGCGCGACGAGGCTGACCGAGCGCGCCGCCGCCGACGCCTCCGGCGATCTCACCGGCGCCGTACGGGAGTTCACCGCCCGGCTGCGCACCGCCCTGCTGACCGGGTACGGCGACCCCGACGCCGCGCCGCGGACCACGGACGAGCCCGCCCCCGCGTACGAGGTCCGCACCCTGGCCGGCGGCCCGCTGGACGCCCTCGCCGAGCGGCACGAGCTGGTCCCGATGACGGTGACCGAGGCCCACGACCTGACCGCGCCCGGCTACCCGCGCACCAAGCGGTTCCTGCGCATCGCCCTGCCCGAGGGCGTCACCTACCGCACCGCCGACCACCTCACCGTGCTCCCCGCCAACGCGCCGGAGCCGGTGGACCGCGCGCTCACCGCGTTCGGCCTCGACGCCGACACCGTCCTGGACATCCGGGCCACCCGCCCTCGCCGCGACGGTCTCGCCGTCGACCGCCCGCTGACGGTACGCCAACTCCTCACGCACCACGTGGAGTTGCAGGAGCACCCGACGGCCCGGCAGCGGTCCCTGCTCGCCGAGGCCAACCCCTGCCCGCCCGAGCGGGCCGCCCTCGCCGCGCTCGGCGACGACGACCCGCGCACCCTGCTGGAACTCGCCGAGGACCACCCCGCGCTGCGCGGCGCCCTCGGCTGGCCGCTCCTGCTCGACCTGCTGACCCCGCTCAAGCCGCGCCACTACTCGGTGTCCTCCTCCCCGGCGTCCGACCCGCACCACGTCGACCTCATGGTCTCCGTGCTCGACGCCCCCGCCCGCTCGGGCCGCGGCCGCTACCGGGGCACCGGCTCCGGCCATCTGGCCGCCCTGAAGCCCGGCGACACCGTGTACGCCCGGGTCCAGCCCTGCCGCGAGGTCTTCCGGATCGACGGCTCGGCGCCGGTCGTCATGATCGCCGCCGGTACCGGTCTCGCCCCGTTCCGCGGAGCCGTCGCCGAGCGTGCCGCGGCCCGCGCCGCGGGCGCCGAACTCCCGCCCGCTCTGCTGTACTTCGGCTGCGACGCCCCCGACGCCGACTACCTGCACGCGGACGAGCTGACCGCCGCCGAGGCCGCCGGCGCCGTCTCACTGCGCCCTGCCTTCAGCGCGGCGCCCGAGAACGGCGCCCTGTTCGTCCAGCACCGTATCGCCGCCGAGGCCGACGAGGTCTGGGACCTGCTCGACGCGGGCGCCCGGGTCTACGTCTGCGGCGACGGTTCCCGCATGGCCCCCGGCGTACGCGAGGCGTTCCGTACCCTGTACCGGGAACGCTCCCACGACGCCGACGGGTCCGCGGCCGACGACTGGCTGAACTCGCTGGTGGCGGACGGGCGTTACGTCGAGGACGTGTACGCGGCGGGCTGAGCCGCGGGGGAGGGGCACGCGGTGGGGGACGCAGGAGCGGGCAACTTCCCGGCGGCGAACTCACCGGTGGCGAATCCGCCGGCCACTGAATCGCCGGCGGACCCGGCGACGACCGGGTCTGTGGTGGCCCGTTCGGTGGCGCAGGATCCGGTGGCGACCGGGTCTGCGCCGGCCGATTTGATGGCGCAGGGTTCGGTGGTGACCGGGTGTGTGGTGGCCGGATCGGTGGGGGTGGATCGGGTGGTGGCGGATGCGGCGGCGGCCGGTGTCCGGGCGATCGGCCGGGTGGTGACTGATCCGGTGGTGCCCGGCGTTGCGGCGACCGGCGAGGCGGCGACGGAACGTCCTGGACGACGCCCGCCGCTACGGCGCCGAACTGCCGCTCCCCGCCGACGAGGTGGCGAAGGCGCTGGCGGCCGGGTACGACGCCCTGGACGAGGTCACCGTCGCGCGTCCGGTCCACTTCGACCTGTGGCCGGGCAACACCTCGTCCATCGCACCCCCGACGGGCCCCGTGTCGGCGGGCTCATCGACGGCGAGCGCATGTTCTGGGGTGACCCGATCGCCGACTTCGTCTCCCTCGCGCTGCTCGACGACATCGAGCGGGACGGGGACTTCCTGGCCGGCTACCGGGCGGCCGGCGGCCGGGCCGACCTCGGCCGCCCGGAGCGCATCCGGCTCGCCCTGTACCGCGCCTATCTGTACCTGATCATGCTCGTGGAGACCGTTCCGCGGCAGGTCGGGGAGGCCGATGCCCGCCAGGTGCGGGAGACGGTCTCGCCGCACCTCGTGGCCGCGCTGGACGAGATCACGCGGCCCACGGGACACGCACAGCGGAACCCCTCTTAGCTCATAGCGTGAACTAAGACGGTGGGAAAGTCGCGTTCCGGCCGCCCGAAGGGGTATGTTGCAGGTCGGGAAGGGTTTGTGAAGGGAGCGGCATGGCGGGGCGGAACGGGCGCACGGTACGCGACCTCAGGCGGGGCAACCGCACGGCCGTATTGCAGAAGCTGTACTTCGACGGCCCGCTCAGCCGGTTCGAGCTGGGCCCCGCGACGGGCCTGAGCTCCGGCTCGGTGAGCAACGTCGTCGCGGATCTGGTCGCCGACGGCCTGGTCGAGGAGGCGGGCAGCGTCGACTCCGACGGCGGCAGGCCGCGCACCCTGCTGCGCGTCAGTCCGCGCAGCGGACAGATGATCGGCGTCGACGTCGGCGAGACCCGGGTCCGGGTCGAGCTGTTCGACCTGGCCCTGACCGAACTCGCGCGCACGGAACGCCCGTTGACGCCGCAGGGCTACGACGTCGAGGTGATCGCCGGCCACATCCGCGACGGCATCGCCGAAGTCCTCGGTGCCGAACAGGCCGTTGCCGAGCGGCTGCTCGGCGTCGGTGTCGGCGTCCCCGGCATCGTCGAGCACACCCCGGACCGGGGCGCCGTCGTGCACGGCCAGACCATCGGCTGGGACGCCGTACCGCTGGAGCGGCTGCTCCGCTCCGCCTCCCGACTCCCGGACGAGATCCCGTACTTCATCGACAACGGCGCCAAGACCCTGGGCCAGGCCGAGATGTGGTTCGGCGCCGGACGCGGGGCCCGCAACGCCGTCGTCGTGCTCTTCGGCTCCGGCGTCGGCGCCTGCCTGGTCACCCCGGAGGTGGAGCACGGGCGCGCCGTCGAGTGGGGGCATCTGACGGTCCGGGTGCGCGGGCGCCGCTGCCGGTGCGGTGCGCCCGGCTGCCTGGAGGCCTACGCGGGCGCCGAGTCGCTGCTCGCCCGCTGGCGCGAGGAGGGCGGCCGGCCGCCCGAGCGCGCCGACGAGGAGACCGCGCTCGCCGCGATGCTCGTCGCCGCCTACCCGCCCGAGGGTACCGCGCCCGACCCGGTGGCCCTCGCCGTCCTGGAGGAGACCGCCGAGTACCTCGGCGCGGGCCTGTCCGACCTGATCAACCTCTTCCAGCCCGAGCGGATCATCGTCGGCGGCTGGGCCGGGCTCCAGCTGGGCACCCGGTTCCTGCCCGCCGTACGCCGGCACGCGGCGACGTACGCACTGCGCCACCCGGCCGACCGGGTCACCATCGACCTCGGCCGGCTCGGCCCCGACGCGGTCACCGTCGGCGCCGCGATCCTCCCCCTGGCCGACTTCTTCGCGAGCGGCGGCCGCCGTCCCGAACCCCTCGCCGAGGACCGCCTGCCGGCCTGGCGAGCCGCCCTGCGCGAACGCGCACCGCGCTGAGTGGCGCCGCGGCCCGGCCAAGAGGGATGACGTCGCGGGTAATCGACCCGTGCGCGGGATCCGGGGAGCATCGGTGTTGTCAGGGCGACCGAGCAGCGTCGCACCTGGTCCCGACCGCCCCACACCCTGCGGAGGCACCCCATGCCGTACTTCGAGAGCCCCGTCGACGGAACCCGGCTGCACTACACCGACCACGGCCCCGCGACCGGCCCCGTCGCCGTCTTCGTCGCCAGCGCCTACCTCGGCCACGAGATGTGGGAGTACCAGACCCTGCCGCTCGCGGAGGCCGGATTCCGCTGCGTGGCCCTGGACCGGCGCGGCCACGGACGCTCCGACGACACCTGGTCCGGTTACGACCTCGACACCCTCGCCGACGACCTGCACGGCCTGCTCGACCACCTCGACCTCGGCGAGGTCACCCTGGTCGGGCACTCCGTCGGCACCGCCGAGGTGGTCCGCTGCGTGACCCGGCACGGCACCGCTCGCGTGCACCGGGTCGCCCTCGTCGCCGGCGTCTGCCCCGGGATCGTCCGCTGCCCGAACCTCCCCGAGGGCGTCGATCCCGCGGACATCCGCGCCGACGAGGAGCTGTTCCGGCGCGACCGGCCCGCCTACTACACGCTCCTCGCGGACGACTTCTTCGCCGTCCGCTTCCCCGGCAACGACGTCTCGCCGGCCTACGTCCGCCATCTGATCGACCTCTGCCTGACCGCCGGGCCGCGCGCCTCGACCGCGGTCCGGGCGGTGGTCGCCGGCCTGGACATCGCCGACGAGCTGCCCGGCCTCGACCTCCCGGTGCTGGTCGTGCACGGCACCCACGACGCCTCCGCGCCCCTGGCCCTCACCGGCGAGCGTGCGGCCCGGCTGGTGCCGGACGGCACCCTGAAGGTGTACGAACGGGCCGGCCACGGCCTGTTCGCCACCCACGCGGACCGGCTCACGGCCGACCTGCGGGAATTCATCGAGGCGGGGGCCGTGCGGCAGACAGCCGAACTCGCCGGGGCGGGCTCCGGCGCACGGTGACGCGGGTCACGTACGGCTCCGGAACACCCGGGGATGGTTGCCCGTTGAATCACATGTGGGTGCGGGCGAGGCCTTCGCCGGGAGGCGACCGTCCTCCGTGCCCACCGCCAGACCGCCCCGGTCGTGATTCCCCCGTCGCGACCGGGGCTTTCCACGTCGCTCACGCCCGCGCCGGGACCCGGCCCTCACGGGTCCAGGCCAGCAGTTCCCCGGCCGACCAGGTGGTGACCACCCGTTCGGCCCGCACCCCGCACTCCTCGGCCCGGGCGCAGCCGAGGATCTGCCAGTCCAGCTGGCCCGGAGCGTGCGCGTCGGTGTCGACCGAGAACAGCACCCCCGCCGCCACGGCCCGGCGCAGCAGCCGCCGCGGCGGGTCCAGCCGCTCGGGCCGGCTGTTGATCTCCACGGCCGTACCGGACTCGGCACAGGCGGCGAACACCGTGTCCGCGTCGAACTCCGACTCCGGCCGTCCCCGCCCCGTGATCAGGCGCCCGGTGCAGTGTCCGAGCACGTCCGCGTGCGGATTGCGTACGGCGGCCACCATCCGCCGGGTCATCGAGCGGGCGTCCATCCGCAGCTTGGAGTGCACGGACACCACGACCACGTCCAGCATCCGCAGCAGCTCCGGCTCCTGGTCCAGGGAGCCGTCCTCCAGGATGTCGCACTCGATGCCGGTGAGCAGCCGGAACGGCGCCCAGCGCGCGTTCAGCATCGCCACCACGTCCAACTGCTCGCGCAGCCGCTGCGGCGACAGGCCCCGGGCCACGGTCAGCCGGGGAGAGTGGTCGGTCAGCGCCGTCCATTCATGGCCGAGCGCGGCCGCCGTCCGCCCCATCTCCTCGACCGGGCTGCCGCCGTCGGACCAGTCCGAGTGGGTGTGGCAGTCCCCCCGGATCAGCGCCCGCAGCCCGGCCCCGGCGCCCTCCGCGGGCACGCCGCCCCCGCCCTCGGCCTCCAGCCCGCGCAGATACCCGGGCACCTGGCCGGCCAGCGCCTCCCGCACCACCTGCGCGGTCTTCGGCCCGATCCCCTTGAGCGCCTCCAGCGTCCCCGCCGCCGCACGCTCGGCGACCTCGCCCTCGGGCAGCGCGGCCAGCGTCCGGGCGGCCGTACGGAAGGCCTTCACCCGATAGGTGGGTGCCAGTGACCGCTCCAGGAGGAAGGCGATGCGTTCGAGCGCGGCGACGGGTTGCACGCAACCAAGGCTGCCTCAGGCGCGCCGAGGAGGCGCGGGGAGCGGCGCGACCGACCGCATGCGGTCCGCGCGGTCGGAAACGCTCCGAATCACCCCGAACCCGGATGCGTTCTACGCTGATGTGCATGACCGAACAAGCAGCTCCCCACATCTCCCATCCGCGGGTCCTGGTGCTCGGGGTGTGCCCGGGCAAGCCGGGCGAGCCGCCCTTCCGGATCATGGAGATCGACGGTCAGGTGATCGGTGCGGTCCGCAACGTCACCGACGTACTGGAGACCGCCGCGTCGTACGGCATCACCATCCACGACCTGGACGACCCCGACGCGGTCCGCTGGGTCGGCGGGGGCAAGTACACCTGGTCGCTGCACTGAGCCCGGCACCGCTCAGCCGTTGCCCGTCGTCACCGACACCGAGTCCACCACCAGTTGCTGCGGGAACCGGGTGGAGCCGTCGGGGTCGCCGGGCCAGTAGCCGCCGACGGCGAGGTTCAGGATCAGGAAGAAGGGTTTGTCGTCGAACACCCATGTCCTGCCGCCCAGGTCGGCGGGCGTGCGCCGCTCGTAGACGGTCCCGTCCACCGACCAGGTGATCGAGCCGGGCGCCCAGTCCACGGCGAAGGTGTGGAAGGCGTCCGCGAAGGCCTGGCCGTTCGGCAGGGTGTAGCCGGCTCCGATGCCGCCGGAGCCCGAGTAGCCGGGGCCGTGGATGGTGCCGTGCACGGTCGAGGGCTCGAAGCCGACGTTCTCCATCACGTCGATCTCGCCCGAGTCCGGCCAGTTGACCGGCGTGCCGAGCATCCAGAAGGCCGGCCACATGCCCTGCCCGCGCGGGATCTTCATGCGCGCCTCGACGTGCCCGTACCGGGCGTCGAACTTCCCGGCCGTGTTCAGCCGGGCCGAGGTGTACTGGCAGGTGCCGTACCAGCACTGGTAGCCGGCCGGGTTCTCCTTGCGGGCCGTGATCACCAGATGCCCCTGGCCGTCCAGAGCCGCGTTGTTCGTCCCGGACGTGTAGTACTCCCGCTCGTGGTTGTTGACGTTGTCGCCGGTCTCCAGCGTCCACTTCGAGGAGTCGACCGCGGCGCCCGCGGGCCCGTCGAAGGTGTCGGAGAAGGTGTTGACGGCTGCCGCCCGCGGAGCGGCGGTCTGGGCCCGTGCCGGTCCGACGGCGGCGGTGCCGACCAGGGCGGCGGACAGGGCGGCGAAGAGGCAACTGCGGAGCAGGCGTGGGGAAGCCATGACTCTCCGTTCACTGTGGGGGGGGCGAGTCGCCTCTTGATTTAAGGGGTGAGATAAGAGGTCGTCAACACTCTGGTCCGTACCTATTCCTGACGATACGTCAGATGAAAATGCGTTACTTCGCTGGTAAGGGGTTCGCTTGACCGGCGTAATTGCGATGTCATGCGGTTAAAGAATTACCCTTGGGGCGGTGAGAGTTTCCTTGAAATGGGGCCGCATCGTCGCTGCGGGCACACGGCGTGCCGAAGACTGCTGCGCATGGCCACGAACGTCCTCGACGCAACCGTCCCCACCGGCGCCGATCGCCGCCCGCCCTGGCGATCACCACAGGGCGATCCCCTGTACGCACGCCCTGTGCTGCTGGTTCTCGTCGTACTCGCCGCCGTGCTCTACGCCTGGGGCATCGACCGCAGCGAGTACCACACGTTCTACGCGAGTGCCGCCCGCAGCATGACGGAGAGCTGGAAGGCGTTCTTCTACGGCTCTTTCGATCCCGGTAATTCCATCACTCTCGACAAATTGCCGGGATTCCTGTGGCCGCAGGCGCTGTCCGCGCGGCTCTTCGGATTCCATCCGTGGTCGCTGACCCTGCCCCAGGTCCTGGAGGGCGTGGCGAGCCTGCTGGTGCTCCACCGCATCGTGCGCCGCTGGGCCGGGGTGCACGCGGCGCTGATCGCCGGCGCGGTGTTCCTGGTGACCCCCGTCGCGGTCGGGCTGTTCCGCACCTCGGTCGAGGATCCCATGTTCACGCTGTGTGTGCTGCTCGCGGCGGAGGCCACCCAGCGGGCCGCTCTCGCCGGCCGGCTGCGCCCGCTGATCATGGCCGGCGTCTGGGTCGGCGTCGGCTTCCAGGCCAAGATGCTGGAGGCGTGGGCCGTGCTGCCCGCGCTCGCCCTGGTCTACCTGATCTCGGCGCCGCTCACAGTGCGCCGGCGGCTGGCCCACCTCGGCATCTCCGCCGCGGTGATGACGGCCGTGTCGGCGTCCTGGATGCTCGCCGTCACCCTCACCCCGGCCAAGGACCGGCCTTATGTGGACGGCACCACGAACAACTCCGCGTTCAGCATGGTGGTCGGCTACAACTTCCTCACCCGCTTCTCCTCGCTCGGCATCAGCGCGGCCTCGACGGGCAGCGTCACCTCGACCCAGGGCGGCGGAGGCGGCCACGCCCGCACCGGGCAGGGCCCCGGCCAGGCGACGGGATTCGGGGCCGGACCGGGATCCGGCCGGGTGGCGGGCACGGGCGCCGCGGGTACCGACTCCGGCGGCGTGGGCGCGTACGGCGGTGCCGGCGCGTTCGGCGGGGACGTCGCCCGCACCGGTCACCGTGCGCACAGCGGTGACCGCGCGTTCGGCGGTGCCGGTGCCCTCGGCGCGGGCGGTGCGCAGGGCACCGGCGCGGCTGCCGCGCGGACCGGTGGCGGCGGCGGTTTCGGCGGCGACCAGAACGGCTGGTCGAAGATGTTCGGCACGTCGCTCGCCTCCCAGACCGGCTGGTTCTACCCGATCGCCGCCATTGCCGCGGTGTGCGGACTGCTGTGGTCCCGGGGGCGGCCGCGCACCGACCGGCTGCGCGCCGGGTACGTCCTGTGGAGCACCTGGCTCGCCCTGTACTTCCTGGTCTTCAGCGCCGGCAGCGTCGCCGGGCACACCTACTACATGGGCGTGATCGCCGTACCGCTCGCCGCGCTCACCGGGGCCGGGACCGTGCTGATGTGGCGCGCCTACCGGGCCGGCGGGCCCCGCGCCTGGGCGCTGCCGGGCGCGGTGGCGGCGACGGCGGCCTGGGCCGCCTATCTCGCCGGGCAGTTCACGTCCTTCGCGGCATGGCTGGCGCCCACCGTGGGCGTGCTCGCCGTCGCCGGCCTGGTGCTGCTCTTCCTGGCCCGGCCGGGCGGGCGGGGCGCCGGCGGCCGGCTCGCGCTCGGCGGGCTCGCCGCCGCGCTGGCCGCCCTCCTCATCGCCCCCAGCGCCTGGGCGGTGCAGGTCTTCGCCCCGTCGTACCGCACCAACACCATGGGCGCGGTCGGCCCGTCCGCCTCCGGGCGCGGCTTCGGCACGACGCGGTCCGGGACCGGACGGCTCGGGCAGACGGCCTGGGCCGGCGCCGGCGCCTTCGGGCGGGCGAGCCGGGGCAGCACGCGCGGCATGACCGGGACCGGAGCCGCCGGCGGCATGGGCGGCATGGGCGGATTCGGCGGCCCCTCAGGGAGCGGCGCGCTGACCGCGGCGCAGCAGCGGCTGCTCGACTACACCCGCGCCCACCAGGGCTCCGCTGCCTATGTGTTCGCCACCACCAGCTGGAGCACGGCATCGCCGTACATCCTGGCGGACGGCGCCCACGTCCTGTCCATCGGCGGCTTCAGCGGCCGGGTGCCGTTCCCGACCGAGGGCCGGTTCCAGCAGCTCGTCGACAGCGGCGAGCTGCGGTACGTGGTGCTCGGCGGCGGACGCGGCATGGGCGGCATGTTCGGGGGCGCCGCGCAGCCCGGCACCGGTGCGAAGACGGCCGCCGGTACCGCTGAGGGGGCCACGGCGGCCACGGGACAGACGGCCGTCACGCAGATCACCGCCTGGGTCCAGGCCACCTGCACCAAGGTCCCGGCCTCGGCCTACGGCGGCACGGACGCTGCCGCCGCACCGCCGTCCCCGGCGGGGCGCATCGGGGCGGCGGCCACCGCACAGACGCTCTACCTGTGCGGACGGGGCCAGTAGCATGAGCCCGGCAGCTGGTGCCGATCATGCGAGGAGCGGATCGTGCGGGACATCTCGGTCTTCAGCGGCAGCGCGCATCCCGAACTGGCCCGGGAGGTCTGCGCCCACCTCGGAGTGCCGCTCAGCCCGACCCGGGTCAGCCGGTTCGCCAACGACTGCCTGGAGGTGCAGCTTCAGGCCAACTGCCGGGAGCGGGACGTCTTCCTGATCCAGCCGCTCGTCCGGCCGGTGCAGGAGCACCTGGTGGAGCTGCTGCTGATGTGCGACGCCGCCCGGGGCGCCTCGGCGGCCCGGATCACGGTCGTCATGCCGCACTACTCCTACGCCCGCTCCGACAAGAAGGACGCGCCGCGCATCTCACTGGGCGGGCGCCTGGTCGCCGACCTGCTGGTCGCGGCCGGCGCCCGCCGGGTGCTCGCCATGACCCTGCACGCCCCGCAGGTGCACGGCTTCTTCTCGGTGCCGGTGGACCATCTGCACGCGCTGCGCGAACTGGCCGCGCACTTCAGGCAGTACGACCTGACGCGCACCACGGTCGTCTCGCCGGACCTCGGCAACGCCAAGCAGGCCGCCGCCTTCGCCCGGCTGATCGGGGCGCAGGTGGCGGCCGGCGCCAAACAGCGCTACGCCGACGACCGGGTGAGCATCAGCTCCGTCATCGGCGACGTCACCGGCCGCGATGTCATCGTGCTGGACGACGAGATCGCCAAGGGCAGCACCGTACTCGAACTCCTCGACAAGCTCCGTGAGTCGGGGCCCCGTTCGATCCGGGTGGCGTGCACGCACGGGGTGTTCGCGGGCGGCGCCGCCAAGCGGCTGAGCGAGCAGCCGGACGTCCTGGAGATCGTCTGCACCAACACCGTGCCGGTGCCGGAGGACGAACACACCGGGAAACTCCGGGTGTTGTCCATCGCCCCGGCCCTGGCCGAGGCGGTACGGCGCATCCACAACGGCGAGTCGGTGAGCGCCCTGTTCGAGCACGCGTAGCGGCCCTGGAAGGGATCGGCGGCAGGTGACGGTCACAGCGAGCCGGACGCGGCTCCGGGCCGGGCCAGGGCCGCGTCCAGGCTCGGATGCGCGGGCAGCAGCAGGGACAGCCCGGTGGCCTCCAGGACGCGCAGGACCAGTGGCTGCGCGCACACCAGGTACAACTGCCCGCCGCCGTCCAGTACCCGGGTGCGGGCCCGGTGCAGCAACCGCAGCCCCGAGCAGTCGAAGAACTCCACCGGGCCCAGGTCGATCACGAGCCGGGCGCCGGGCCGGCCGGTGAACCGGTCCAGCAGCGGACCGATCTCCGTCGCCGAGACGAGGTCGATCTCGCCCCGCAGCTCCAGCACCGTGTGCGCCCGGTGCTCGTAGACCCGCAGATGGCGGTGGAAGGGTGCGCGCTCGTCCCGCACGACCGTCTCACCTCCCGCCCGCGCCCGGCCGTTCCGGGTCGGTCCCCGACCGTCAAGTTACCCTCCGCGGAAGGAATTTGAGCATGTTCGATTGACATATGTCGACGGTTTTCGACGCCTGTCGATCGGATGTCCGATGAACGCCGGGTGCGCGTGCTCAGTCGGCCAGCAGCACCAGCTTCCCCGTCGTCCGGCCGGTCTCGCCCAGGGCGTGCGCCTTCGCCGCGTCGGCCAGCGGGAACGTCCCGGCGATCGTCGCCGTCAGCTTCCCGGACACGGCCAGCCCGGCGATGGCCTCCATCCCGGCGCGGTCGGCGTCCACCAGCATGCGCACGGCCCGTACGCCGAGCCGCTCGGCCTCGTCGTAGAGCTCCCGGGAGCCCACGGGCAGGATCGACACGAGGACACCGCCGGGCCGCAGCGTCCGCAGCGAGGTGACGGAGGTGTCCCCGCCGAGGGTGTCCAGGACGACGCCGACGTCCCGCACGGTCTCGCCGACGTCGGTCGTCCGGTAGTCGATCGGTTCGTCCACGCCGATCTCCCGCAGGAAGTCGTGCTTGCCCGCGCTCGCCGTCCCGATCACGTACGCGCCCCGCGCCTTGGCGATCTGCACGGCCACGTGCCCGACCCCGCCGGCCGCCGCGTGGATCAGCACGCGCTGCCCGGGCCGGACGTCCGCGTGCTCGGTCAGCGCCTGCCAGGCGGTCAGCGACACCAGCGGCAGCGCGCCCGCCTGCACATGGTCGAGGGAGGCCGGCTTGCGGGTGAGGGCACGCACCGGCGCGAGGACGTACTCGGCGTGCGAGCCGGCGCCGTAGGGATAGGGCAGCATGCCGAAGACCTCGTCGCCCGGCGCGAAGGCGGCCACGCCGATCCCGGTCTCGGCGACCTCGCCGGACACGTCCCAGCCCAGCACGAACGGCGGCTCGCCCAGGAAGACGCCGAGGGCCCGGTGCTTCCAGTCGGTGGGGTTGACCCCCGCGGCCCGCACCCGGACCAGCACCTGGTTCGGTCCCGGCTTCGGCCGCTCCAGCTCCACTTCCCGCAGCACCTCGGGACCGCCGAGGACGTCCTGGCTGATGGCTCGCATCGTGTTCACATCGCTCATGGTCACCCAGCCTGCCCGGGTTCGCGCGGCCGGGAAATGGCATGACAGTCACCTTTCGATAGGATTCTGCCATGGCTGATGTACCGCTGCGCGCCCGGCGCCCCGAGCGGGTGGCTGTCCTCGCCCTGGACGGCGTCTACCCCTTCGAGCTGGGCATCCCCAGCCGGATCCTCGGCGCGGCCGACGGCCGCTACGAGGTGCTGACCTGCTCGGTCGACGGCCGGCCGGTGCGCAGCAGCGCCGACTTCACGATCGGCGTCCAGCACGGCCCCGAGATCCTGGACACGGCGGACACGGTGGTCGTCACCTCGATGCCCCCGGCTTATATCCCCGACGAACTGCCCGCCGAGGTCACCGCCGCCCTCGCCCGCATCCGCCCGGACGCCCGGATCGTCTCGATCTGCACGGCCGCGTTCGTCCTCGCCGAGGCCGGCCTGCTCGACGGCCGCAGCGCCACCACGCACTGGCACATGACGGAGACGTTCCGGCGCCGCTTCCCGCAGGTCGACCTCGACCCGGACGTCCTCTTCGTCGCCGACGGGCGCATTCTCACCTCGGCCGGCGCCGCCGCCGGGGTCGACGTCTGCCTCCACATGGTGCGCACCGACCACGGCAGCGAGCTCGCCAACTTCGTCGCCCGCTGCTGTGTCGTCCCGCCGTTCCGGGACGGCGGCCAGGCCCAATACATCGAGCAGCCCGTCCCGCAGAGCGGCGCGGCGAGCACGGCCGGGACCCGCCTGTGGGCCCTGGAGCGCCTCGGCGAGCCGCTCACCCTGCCCGACCTCGCCGGCCACGCCCGGATGAGCCTGCGCACCTTCGCCCGCCGCTTCCACGACGAGGTCGGCCTCAGCCCCGGCCGCTGGCTGATCCAGCAACGCGTCGCCCGCGCCCGCCATCTCCTGGAGTCCAGCGACCTGCCGGTGGACCGGATCGCCGCCGAGGTCGGCTTCGCCACCGGCGCCTCGCTGCGCCAGCACCTGCACGCGGCGATCGGGGTGTCCCCGCAGGCCTACCGCAGGACGTTCCAGCAGGCCCGCTGAATCACGGCGCGGCGTACACCAGGTCCCCGCCCACATAGGTGAGCGCCACGGCCGCCTCGGCGATCGCCTCCGGCGGCCCGGCGAACGGATCCCGGTCGAGCACCACCAGGTCGGCGAGCGCCCCGACGGCCACCCGGCCGGTGTCGTCCAGGTGGTTCACGTACGCCGACCCGGCCGTGTACGCGGTCAGCGCGTCCGTGAGGTCCAGCCGCTGCCCGGGCAGGAACACCGGTCCGCCGCCGCCCGGTTCGACCCGGTTGACCGCGACATGGATGCCCTGGAGCGGATCGGGGCTGCTCACCGGCCAGTCGCTGCCCGCCGCGAGCCGCGCCCCGGACCGCAGCAGCGCCCCGAACGGGTACTGCCAGGCGGCCCGTTCGGCCCCGAGGAAGGGGATCGTCAGCTCGTCCATCTGCGGCTCGTGCGCGGCCCACAGCGGCTGGATGTTCGCGGTGGCGCCGAGCCGGGCGAACCGCGGTACGTCGTCCGGATGCACGACCTGGAGGTGGGCGAGATGCGGCCGGGTGTCGCCCGGCCCGTTCGCGGCCCGCGCCGCCTCGACGGCGTCCAGCGCGTCGCGTACGGCCCGGTCGCCGAGCGCGTGGAAGTGGCACTGGAAGCCGAGGGCGTCCAACTCCGTGACGAACGTGGGCAGTCGATCAGGATCGACGAAGCTCTTGCCCCGGTTGGCCGTCGCGCACCCGCACCGGTCCAGATAGGGGTCGAGCAGCGCGGCCGTACGGTTCTCGGCGACCCCGTCCAGCATCAGCTTCACGGCGGTCGCCCGGAACCGCCCATGGCTCAACTCCCGGCGCTTTGCGACCAGTTCGGGGATCTGTTCGGCGCCGCGCTCCCGGTCCCACCACAGGGCGCCTCGCACCCGCGCCGTGAGGGAACCGTCCCGGGCCGCGGCGAGATACGCCCCGGCCGGGTCGTCCATGCCGAGGAAGTCGCCGACCAGCGCGTCCTGCCACGCGGTGATGCCGAGCGCGTGCAGATGCGACTGGGCGTGCAGCAGCGCGGCCAGCCGGTCGGCCGGGGTCGCGGGCGGAGCCAGCCGGCCGACCAGCTGCATCGCCCCCTCCTGGAGGGTGCCGCTCGGCTCGCCGGAGGCGTCCCGCTCGATCCGTCCGTCGGCCGGGTCGGGGGTGTCCCGGCCGATGCCGGCCAGCTGGAGCGCCCGGCTGTTGACCCAGGCGCCGTGATGGTCCCGGTTGGGCAGGTACACCGGCCGGTCCGGTACGACCGCGTCGAGCAGTTCCCTGGCCGGCGTACCGCCCGCGAACGCCTCCATCGACCAGCCCCCGCCGAGGATCCACGTCCGCTCGGGGCGGGCCTCGGCGTAGGCGCGCACGGCGGCCACGGACTCCTCGGCCGTCCTCGCCCCCGTCAGGTCGCACTGGCTCAGCTCCAGCCCGGCCGGCACCGGATGGACGTGCGCGTCCTGGAAGCCGGGCAGCAGCAGGCGTCCGGCGAGGTCCACCACCTCGGTGCGCGGCCCGGCGAGCGCGCGCACCTCGTCGTGCCCGACGGCGGTGATCCGGTCACCGGTGACGGCCACGGCGCTCGCCGTGCGGCCCGTCGGGGTGAACACGGGGCCGCCGGTGAAGAGAAGATCAGCGTGCATGATGCCTTTCCCTGAAATCACGTGCTCGACAGGTCAGTTGGTGGTGGGGGAGGAGGGGAGCAGCTCGGGTGCGTCGGCGTCGGTGCCCGCGCCCGTGCGGAAGTACGGCGATCTGCGCGCCCACTTGGCCCACGCGGCCACCCCGAACCCGGAGGCGATCATCGCCACCGGCATCAGCAGCAGGAACCAGCCGTTGTCCGCGCGCAGTTCCAGATGGTCGGCCGAGCGGTAGAAGGACCAGCCGAGATACCCGCCGAGCCCCAGCAGCGCGAGCGCGCTCAGCGCGGGCAGCACCACTGCGCGCAGGCCCAGCCGCCAGTCCCTTCGCAGCGCGGCGCGGAAGCGCACGGCGGCGGCGAGCGCGGTCAGCGCGTACGACAGCGCGACCACGATCCCGACCGCGTTCACCGTCGCGTCGATCATGTCGGCGAGGCGCGGGATCACCAGGGCGAGCAGCGCCACCGCCACCGACAGCCCCCCGATCAGCAGCGTCCCGGCCGCCGGCGTGCCGTACCGGCGGCTGACCCGGGACCACACCGGCCCGAGCGTACGGTCCCGGCTCATCGCGAACATCCCCCGGGCCGTCGGGATGACGCCCGCCTGGAGCGAGGCCACGGCCGAGAACATCAGCGCCACGAGCGGCAGCGCGGCCAGCGGCTGCTGGGCCAGCCGGTCCCCGAAGTACGCCAGCCCCTCGGCGCCGTGCCCGGCCAACTCCCGCTCCGAAAGCACCCGTTGGAAGGCGATCGAGCCGAGCAGGAACAACCCGAGCATGGTCACCAGGGTGATCGTCCCGGCCCGGGAGGCGTCCCGCGGGTCGCGCACCTCCTCGTTGACGGTGAACGCGGCCTCGAACCCCCAGTAGCAGAACACCGACAGCAGCATCCCCTGGGCCAGGGCGGACGCCGAGGGGATCGCGAAGGGGTCGAACCAGGAGAGCCGGAACGGGTGCGGGCCCACGGCGATGCCGTATCCGCAAAAGCCCAGCAGCACGGCGTACTCGAAGACGAGCAGCCCCGTCTGCAGCCGGGCCGCCGTACGCACGCCCGTCACGGCCGTCAGCGTGACCGCGACCAGCACCACGATGCCGACCGCCGTCGTCTGCGCCGTCGACCCCGCATCGAGCGCGAGCGAGCCGATCCGGTGCACTCCCGCCTCCCCGGCCAGCTGGAGCAGCGCCGAGCCGGTGACCGCCGTGGTGTAGGCGAGGAACGCCACGCTCGCCGCGCAGTTGACCCAGCCGACCATGAAGCCGAGCCAGGGGCTGAGCGAACGGCCCACCCACACATAGCCGTTGCCCGCGTTCGGCTCCACCCGGTTGAGCCGGGAGTAGGCCCCGGCGATGCCGAGGACCGGCAGGAACGCCAGCAGCATGATGGCCGGCAGGTGCAGGCCGACCACCCCGGCCGTCACCCCGAGACCGATGCCGATGCTCGTGGTCGCGGCCGTACTGGAGGCGGCGACGGCGATGCCGTCCAGCACGCCCAGGGACTTGCGCAGCTCGGGCTGCGCGGGGGGATCCACACCGAGGGGGGTATCGCTCATCGCCGGCTCTCCGCTCGCACCGGGGGGCCTGGTCGGCCCCGGTGACCGCAGATGAAACCGCCGGTGCACTTCACAGGTCAACGGTGTTGTCATAAGGTGCCGGGCACGTCCGGGGGAGGGCCTCCGGGATCCGAGGGAGGGCTTTGATGAGCGAACGGGTCGTCCCGCCCGCCGCGCGGCAGCGCCGGCGCCCCACCAAACAGGGCGTCGTCCTGTCCGCGGAGCTGATCGTCGAGACCGCGCTGCGGCTGATCGAGGAGCACGGCTCCGATGCGCTGTCCGTGCGCCGCCTGGGCCGGGCCCTCGGCGCCGATCCCAGTTCCCTGTACCGGTACTTCCGGCACACCGACGACCTGATGCTGGCCGTCGCCGACGAGCTGATCGGCCGCTCCATGCGCTCCTGGCGGCCGACCGGCGACTGGCTGGCCGACCTGCGCGACCTGGGCCTGCGCATGCACGCCGGCGCCCTCGCGCACCCCCGTGCGGCGGTGCTCAGCGCCCACCGGGTCACCGGCCGCGCGCAGGAGATCCAGGCCGTGGAGACCATCCTCGGGGTGCTGCGGCGGGCCGGGTTCCCGGACCGGGAGGCGGTGCGGATCTACCACGCCTTCGTCGACCAGGCCCTCGCCTTCGGCGCCCTGGACTCCGCGGGCACCGCCCTGCCCCGGGCCGCCCGCGAGGCCGAGGCGGAGGTGTGGCGCGAGACCTACGGCCGGCTGCCCGCCGCCACCCACCCGCACATCGCGGCCACGTCCCGCCACCTCGTGGCCACCATGCGGGCCAGTTCCTACCCGGCCGCCCTCGATCTGTTCCTGACGGCCGCGCGGACACGCCTCGACCACGTCCGTGCGGACGGGGCGGGCTGACGGTCACACTGGACGGGATCCGTATCCCGAGGAGGCCGTACGCGATGACCCCACCGCCCGCCCGCACCACCGCGGAGCGCACGAAGGACACCCTGCACCGGCTGGAACACGACGTCGACGCCTGGGTGGCCACCGCCGGCCCCGACGCCGGCGCTCCCCATCTCGTGCCGCTGTCCTTCGTGTGGGACGGCGCCACGCTGCTGCTCGCCACCCCGGCCGAAAGCCCCACCGGCCGCAATCTCGCCGCGACGGGCCGCACCCGCCTCGGCCTCGGCTCCACCCGGGACGTCGTCGTCATCGAGGGCACCGTCCAGACGGTGCCCCCGGAGGACCTCCCGGAGGAGGACGCGGAGGTCTTCGCCGGCAAGACCGGCTTCGACCCCCGCCAACTCGCCACCCGCTACCTGTACTTCAAAGTCCTCCCGCGACGCGTCCAGGCCTGGCGCGAGGAGAACGAACTGGAGGGCAGGGAGCTGATGAGAGACGGTGCGTGGCTCAGTGCCCCGTAGCGGCGCGGGGCCGCACAGACATGCGGCCCCGCCGCGACGGGGGAACGCGGCGGGGCCTTGATGCACGACTGCCCACCCCGATACGGGGTCACACCTCCCCGGCGCAGATTTTTCTAAATTCCGCCGGTTCCCGGCGCGTCATCAGCTCCCGTCGACGGGCTCCAGAACGAAGACCGGGATCTCCCGCGAGGTCTTCTCCTGGTACTCGGCGTACGGCGGGTACGCGGCCACGGCCCGCTCCCACCACAGCGCCTTCTCCCCGCCGGTGACCTCACGCGCCCGCATGTCCCGCTTGGCCGGGCCGTCCTGGAGTTCGACGTGCGGATCGGACGTGACGTTGAAGTACCAGACCGGGTGCTTGGGTGCGCCGCCCTGCGAGGCGACCACCGCGTAGGTCCCGTCGTGCTCCACCCGCATCAACGGCGTCTTGCGGAGCTTGCCGCTCTTCGCACCCCGGGTCGTCAGGATGATCACCGGAAGCCCGGTGTCCATGAGCGTCGTCCCTTTCGTCCCGCCGGAGCCCTCGTACAGCTCGACCTGCTCGCGCACCCACCGGGTCGGGCTGGGCTCGTACTCACCCTCAAGAGGCACGGGTTCATCCCCTTCGTCGGTTCAACGGCTGTCTGCCACCGCGCACAACACCGGCGGCCGCGCGGATCATCCGCACCGAGGATCCCTTCCCCCGTACGGCCCGCACCTCACAGGCGATCGAACTCCACATTCCCCGGCGGCACGGTGGTCCCGTCCCGGCCGCGCACCACCGGCGAGGGCGAACCGCGGCGGATCGCCGAGCCGTACGCGGACGGCTGCGGCGGGCGGCCGGACCGGCCGGAGGGCGAGAAGGGCCGCGCCGGCACCCCGTGGATCCTGCGCCTTCGCGTCGTAGGAGAGCCGTACCCTGGAGTCATGACCGGCCATCCGGGTGGATCCGCGACGGCCGGCCGGCGGCCCAGGGCCCCGGAATCCGGCCGGTTGTCCTCTCTCGCACCCCTCATATTCAGCCAGATCCCCCGGTTCACCGAAGTGGCCGAACTTGTCGTGGACCTATAGGTGCCTCGGGCATCTAATGAAGATCGGTACCACGCACTTCTTCGTCTGCGAGGTCTACTCATGACGGAACTGACGGACATGACCGGCCCGGCGACCCCGGCCGACCCCGTCGCCTTCCCGCAGGACCGCACCTGTCCCTACCACCCGCCCACCGGATACGCGCCACTGCGGGACGGGCGTGCCCTGTCCCGTGTCACCCTCTTCGACGGCCGTGAGGTCTGGGCGGTCACCGGACACGCCGCCGCCCGCGCCCTGCTCGCGGACCCCCGGCTCTCCTCCGACCGCCGCCGCCCCGAGTTCCCCGTGCCCGCGGAGCGCTTCCGGGGCATCCAGGACCGCCGGGTGGCCCTGCTCGGGCTGGACGACCCCGAACACAACCGGCAGCGGCGGATGATGATCCCGGAGTTCACCGTCCGGCGCGCCACCGAGCTGCGGCCCTGGATCCAGCGGGTCGTGGACGGTCTGCTGGACGCGATGATCGCCCAGGGGCCGCCCGCCGATCTCGTCGCGTCCTTCGCGCTGCCCGTGCCGTCGACGGTGATCTGCTATCTGCTCGGCGTGCCGTACGCCGACCACGAGTTCTTCGAGGAACAGTCCCGCAGACTGCTGCGCGGCCGGACGGCCGACGAGGCCGTGGCCGCCCGCGCCCGCCTGGAGGAGTACATCGGCGGGCTGGTCGACGACAAGGCGAAGGCGGCCGAGCCGGGCGACGGCATCCTCGACGACCTCGTCCACCAGCAGCTGCACGACGGCGTCCTGGAGCGTGCCGACGTCGTCTCCCTGGCCCTGATCCTGCTGGTCGCGGGCCACGAGACCACCGCCAACATGATCTCGCTGGGCACGTTCACCCTGCTCCAGCACCCCGAGCGGCTCGCCGAGCTGCGCGCCGACCCGGCGCTGCTGCCCGCCGCCGTCGAGGAGCTGATGCGGATGCTCTCCATCGCGGAGGGGCTGCAACGGGTGGCGCTGGAGGACATCGAGATCGGTGGCGAGACGATCCGGGCCGGCGAGGGCGTGCTGTTCTCGACCTCGGTGATCAACCGCGACCCGGCCCAGTACGAGGACCCCGACAGCCTGGACTTCCACCGCGGCACCCGTCACCACGTGGCGTTCGGCTTCGGCATCCACCAGTGCCTGGGGCAGAACCTGGCCCGCGCGGAACTGGAGATCGCCCTCGGCACGCTGCTGTCCCGGCTGCCCGGCCTGCGCCTCGCCGTGCCGGCCGAGGAGATCCCCTTCAAGCGCGGCGACACGATCCAGGGGATGCTGGAACTCCCCGTGACCTGGTAAGAGGCTCAGCTCATGCGATTCAAGGTCAGCATCGACACGAACGTCTGCATCGGCGCGGGGCAGTGCGCGCTCGCCGCCCCGAAGGTCTTCTCCCAGGACGACGACGGCTTCAGCACGCTGCTCCCCGGCCACGAGGACGGCACGGACGAGCCGATGGTCAAGGAGGCGGCCCGCGCCTGCCCGGTCTCGGCGATCACGGTGTCGGAGACCACCGGCTGATCCCGTCCGCGCCGGCGGCCGCCACCAGCGCCCGCGCCGCCTCGCGGGCCTCGGCCGCCGGCCGCGCGTCGCCCGTGACACCCGCCGTGACCATGGCCCCCTCGGCCAGCAGGAAGAGGGGGCCGGTGAGCGCGGCGGGCAGCCCGGCCGCGTCCACGAGCGAGGCGAGGTAACCCCGGAAGGCCTCCTTGTGGGCGCGGACCTGCTCGGCCACCGGGGTGGACGCCGTGCCCAGCTCGCCGTACGCGTTGAGCCAGGCGCAGCCGCGGAAGCCGGCCTCGCCGAACCACTCCTGGAGCCAGTCGAACACGGCCGGGATCCGCTCCCGCGGGTCCCGCTGCCGTGCCACGTGCTCGGCCAGGCGCCCGCGCCAGCGCTCGTCCCGCCGGGCCAGATACGCCGTGACGAGCTGCTCCTTGGCCGGGAACAGCTGGTACAGGCGCTTGAGCGACAGCCCCGAGGCGCCCCGCAGTTCGTCCATGCCGACGGCCTGGATGCCGCGGGCGTAGAACAGCTCCTCCGCGGCGTCGAGCGCGCGGTCCCGGGCGACCGCGGTGTCCATGGGTGGCATCGGCGCTCCTTGACTCCCCGACAGGTTCCTTGACGCGAGAACGATCGTTCTCCTACGGTAGCAGACACATGGAGAACGCTCATTCTCCGCCGCCTCGGCCGCTGCCCAGCCGCGGTCCGAACCCAGGAGGAGACCATGGCCGACCGCCCGCCGCTGCCGCCGTTCACCCGCGAGAGCGCCGTACAGAAGGTCCAGGCCGCCGAGGACGCCTGGAACACCCGGGACCCGCACACGGTGGCGCTCGCCTACTCGGAGGACTCGGTCTGGCGCAACCGCGGCACCTTCGTCACCGGACGCGCCGAGATCGTCGCGTTCCTCACCGCGAAGTGGGAGCGCGAGCTGGACTACGCCCTGCGCAAGGACCTGTGGGCCTTCGACGGCAACCGCATCGCCGTCCGCTTCCAGTACGAGTGCCACGACGCCGCCGGGCAGTGGTGGCGCTCGTACGGCAACGAGCTGTGGGAGTTCGACGAGCACGGCCTGATGACCCGGCGCGAGGCCAGCATCAACGACGTCGCCATCGAGGAGCAGGAGCGCCGCATCGCCGGACCCCGGCCCGGGAGCGAGCGCGGGGCGTCCTTCCCGCTCCGGTAGGTCCGGCGTTCAGTAGGGTTCCGGGATGACCCGACAGGCCGAGAAACCCTTCCTCTACGTCGTCGTCTGCGCGGCGGGCGTCGCCGCCGGCGTGGACAGGCTGATCACCGCCGCGCAAGCGCGGGACTGGGCGGTCGGTGTCATCGCGACCCCCGTCGCGGCGGGCGGCTTCTTCGACCTGGAAGCCGCGGCGGCCCAGACCGGCCGTCCCGTGCGCTCGGCCTGGCGGACCCCGGCCGACCCGCGTCCCTTCCCGCCGCCGGACGCCGTGGCGGTGGCACCGGCCACCTTCAACACCGTCAACAAGTGGGCGGCCGGCATCGCCGACACGCTCGCCCTCGGCACCCTGTGCGAGGCGGCCGGCCTCCGCATACCCGTGGCGGTCCTGCCCTGCGTGGCCGACGCCCTGGCCGCCCACCCCGCCTACCTCGACAGCCTGGCCCGGCTGCGCGGCATGGGCGTCCGCTTCGGCGAGCCGTACAACGGCGAAGTCCGGCCGGACGGCAGCCGGCCGGACTTCGCATGGGAGCGGGCCCTGGACCTGCTCGGGCCGCTCTAGGGGCCTAACGGCAGGTCAGCTTCGGGCCCTCCAGCATGGCTCCGGTGTACATGCTCTGGCCCTGCGGCACCCAGTAGCCGAGCTTCGAGACCACCGTGGAGCACTTGGCCCCGAGGGTGACCCTGACCCGGAGCTTCTCCGGGTGGCCGGGCTGGAGTTCGGTCACCGTGCAGTCCAGCGAGTTCGCCAGCCGGGTCTTCGACGGGTAGCGGCCCACCAGCGGGTTCACACAGCGGTGGTCGGCGCTGCGGATCTGCACGCCGGTGCCCTCCTCGCCGATCATGCCCAGTCGCGCGTTGCCGTCGCCCTCGTCGCTGTTGCGGCGGATCGTGTACGTCACCGTCGTCGTGGCGTTGCGGCGCAGCACGGTGTTGTCGGCACTGACCACGTGCGTGGCCTTCGCCATCGGCGCGGTCAGCGACACGGTGGCCTTGACCGTGCCCTTCAGGTCGACCCCGGCCGGCACCGACCTCACGCGCACCGTGGCGGAGATGTCGTAAGCGCCCGGACCGGCGTACAGCCGCGAGCCGGGCAGCGACCCGGTGCCGAGGGACTTGCCGGCGCGGTGCACCTCCCAGGAACCCTCGGTGCGGCAGACGTACTGCACCTTGGCGTCCGTGCCCCGACAGGTGGCCGGGGCCGTGATGTTCAGTCTCGGCGAGCCGGTGTCCGCGCACAGGCTGACCTGGGCCTGCTCGCCGTGCGAGCCGCGCAGGGTGCCCGCGGCCGCGCACAGTGTGCCCGGCGTCTCGGGCGCGGGGGCGGATGCGGATGCGGCGGTGGACTGCGCGCAGGCGGGGGTGACGAGGGCCAGGGGCAGCAACGCTGCCCCGGCCAGGGTTCTGAACGTGGTGGAACGTGTCGGCACCGCGTTTCCTCCGAGGCGGCCGTGACCGGCCGGACGCCGGTCGTCTGCCGCCGAGGATGAGCCGACAGTACGACGATCCGCGCCTCCCACGCCGGACGATCACCTGACGGCAGCAACCACAGCGCCCCGAAGGAGCGCGGGCTGCATCGATGTACGGCTCCGCCGCGCGGGCGCCGGACGGCATGTCAGGGCACCCCGACGGCGCATCCGCCCCCCAGCGGAGCGCCACCGTGCTTTTCGGACGTACTGCGCGCTCTTCGGAGCAAAGACGTCCCGGTCCCGGAGGACGATGCTCAGCCGCTCGCCCCAGCGGCCACGTCACTGTCAGGGCGCCTGCGGTCCTCAAGGAACCCGCGGCGCGGCACGTGTCAGGATCACGTCGCCCGCGTGTTCGCCCCGTCAAGTCCGGGCCCGGTCAGGTCGTAGGCTCGGTCCCGACCATCGTTTCCGACGGCGGGAGCAGCATCGATGCAGTACGTGAAGCTCGGTTCCACGGGCCTGGACGTCTCGCGGATCTGTCTGGGCTGCATGACCTACGGCCTGCCCGACCGCGGCGTCCACGAGTGGACCCTCGACGAGGAGGCGTCCCGCCCGCTCATCCGGCAGGCGCTGGAGGCGGGCATCAACTTCTTCGACACCGCCAACGTCTACTCCGACGGCACCAGCGAGGAGATCGTCGGCAGGGCCCTGCGCGACTTCGCGAACCGCGACGAGGTCGTGCTGGCCACCAAGGTGCACGGCCGGATGCGGCCGGGCCCCAACGGCGCCGGACTGTCCCGCAAGAACATCATGACCGAGATCGACCACAGCCTGCGCCGCCTCGGCACCGACTACGTCGACCTCTACCAGATCCACCGCTACGACCACGCCACCCCGGTCGAGGAGACGATGGAGGCCCTGCACGACCTGGTCAAGGCGGGCAAGGTCCGCTACATCGGCGCGAGTTCGATGTTCGCCTGGGAGTTCTCCAAGGCGCAGTACACGGCCGAGCGGCACGGCTGGACCCCGTTCGTGTCCATGCAGAACCACTACAACCTGCTCTACCGCGAGGAGGAGCGGGAGATGCTGCCGCTCTGCGCGGACCAGGGCGTCAGCGCGCTGCCGTGGAGCCCGCTGGCGCGCGGCCGGCTCACCCGTGACTGGGGCACGGTCACCGAGCGCAGCGCGAACGACAACTTCGGCAGCAGGCTGTACCTGGAGAGCGACCGCTCGATCGTCGAGGCCGTCACCCGCATCGCCGAAGCCCGTGGCGTCCCCCGCGCCCAGGTCGCCCTCGCCTGGCTGCTGCACCGGGCCACGGTGGCGGCCCCGATCGTCGGCGCCGCCAAGCCGCACCACATCGAGGACGCCGTCGCGGCCGTCGAACTGGAGCTGAGCGAGAAGGAGATCGAGGAACTGGAACAGCCGTACACGGCACGGGCGATCAGCGGCCACTGAACGGTCGTCGACCGGTCAGTGCGGTCCGTGCGGTACGAACTCCGTGCCGCACGGACCGGCCCCCTCGCTCACGGGCAGCGGCACCCGCTCGCCGCTCATCGTCAGCGTCCGGTAGTACGCGCCGATCCGCTCGGCCGACCGGCCGACATAGTGCCCGATGAACGAGCGCCGGAAGCGGTCGGCGGTGCGGTTCGGCCCCGAGCCGTGCACCAGGCTGCCGTTGAAGAACAGCACGTCACCCGGCGCCAGATCCACCGGGACCGGCACGAGTCCGGCCGGCGGCGGCACGTACTCGCGGGCGAACGACACCTCCTCGTCGGCGAGTTCGGGACAGAACAGGTCCATCCGGTGGGTGCCCGGGACGACGTCGAGGCCGCCGTTGTCCCGGTCGATCGGCTCGCAGGCCACCCATGCGGCGATGCAGGTGCCCGGCTCGACCCGGAGGTAGAAGTTGTCCTGGTGCAGGGCCTGCCCGCGCGCCCCCGGAGGCTTGAAGTAGAACATGCTCTGCGCGGCCAGCACCTCCTCGCCGAACAGCACCTCCAGCACGGCCCGCAGCCGGGCGTCCAGCAGGAACTCCCGGGCGAGCGGGCTGAATTCGTGCGGCTGCATCACCCGGGGATGGCGGCGCAGCGGGTCGGGGTCGGCCGGGCGGGGCTCGAAGCGGCCCGGTACCGGACCGGCCGCGTGCAGCGCCGCGAAGCGGGCGCACAGCCGCTCGGTCTCGGCCCGGCCGAACAGGGCGCGTACGACCGTGAATCCATCCTCCTCGAACCGCTGCCGGAGTGTCCCGGGCAGGCTGCCGGCGTCGTCCGTGGCTGTCATGTGTCCGCTCCTCAGGTCCGCTGGCCCGGTCGTCCGTCCGGCACGCTAGGCGCATGTGCCCGAGGGGAGGATGTCCGTGCGTGCTGAGGACCTGCCCGTGACGGCTGCCGCCGGTGACCCGTCCCCACCGTCGGACCTGGTGGTGACCGGGCGCTACGACCAGGGTCCGGGCTACCGCGTCCACCGGCCCGGGGGTTCGGCGAGCTGGCTGTTCACCTTCACCACGGGCGGACACGGCCTGCTCCGCCAGGGCGGAGCCCGCGCCCGGGCCGGCGCCGGGGACCTGGTGGTGCTCGCGCCCGGCACCGCTCACCGGTACGCCGTCGCGCCCGGCGCCGAGCGCTGGCGGTTCTGGTGGGCGCACTGCGGGGCACGCCCGTCCTGGACGCCCTGGCTCGCGCCGTACGCCGTGGGCGACGGGCTGTACGCCGTACCCTCCGCCCCCGCCGCGCCGCACGAGCGGATCGCGGCGGCCTTCGCCCGGATGCTCACGGACCGGGGCGCCGCGCGCGGGCCGGATCCCGTGGTCGTGGCCGACGGCTTCCCGGCCCGCGAACTGGCGCTCTGCGCGCTGGAGGAGGCCGTCCTGCTCGCGGTGTCCGGTGCCCGGGCCGTGCCGTCCGTAGCGCAGGACGATCCCCGGGTGCGCCGGGCCGAGGAACTGATCGCGGCCGACCCCGGCGCCCCGCACACCGTCCGCTCGCTCGCCGAGAGCGTCGCGCTGTCCCCGTCCCGCTTCGCCCACCTGTTCACGCGGTGCACCGGCCGGTCCCCGATGCGGGCCCTGCGCGAGGCCCGGCTGCGGCACGCGGCCCGGCTGCTGCGGGGCACCGACCTGACGGTGGAGCGGGTGGCGGCCGCCTCGGGATTCCCGAGTCCCTACCACTTCAGCCGGATCTTTCGGGAACACCACGGGATGCCGCCCGGCGCCTACCGGGCGGGTGAGCGACGGTAGGAGAGGAATTGGTTTGCCCGGGCCGACCTCCTTTGACAAATAGTCAGCCGAAGACCTTCCGCCCGGAATCGCGAGAAGCGCGAGATCCCTTGTTCCGAAGTGCCGCGTTGTGCAAAAGTGTGCGCTGTCCGCGTGCAGACAATTACATTCCCCGCTGCATGCGCCAGGCCGCTCCCCGTACACCCCCACGCTTCAAAAGAGCCGCCTCCGGTGGACGTCCGAGCTGCCCCATCACCTCGCCATACCAGTTGGTATGGACTAATTCCCGTATCCGTCTGGAGGAATTGCGGCCGTGAATGAGGCAGGCCTGTCGGACGAGGAACTGAGCGCCGAACTGAAGAAGTGGACGGGCACGACTCCCGCGCTGCATCCCGTCGGTGAACTGCTCGACCGGCACTGGGAGGCCGCCTTCGCCTACGCCCGGTTGTGCACGGACGGCACGCACGGCGCCGGCATGCTCACCACCGCCGCCTTCACCCGGCTCTTCGGCGCCTCGCTCCGGCAGGCCGGCCCGAGCGCCGCCTGGCGGCCCCAGCTGCTCGTCACCGTCCGCCGGATCGCCGCCGAGTGGGACGCCGACGGCCGCCAGGAACTCCTGCACCCCGCACTGCGCTCCAGCGCCACCGGTGAGCGCGCCTCCGCCCGGCTACTGCCCCCGCCCGGCCGCCGCCTGCTCTCCCGCGCCTTCCAGGGGGTGCCGCAGACCTCCCGCGCCGTGCTGTGGCACACCGAGGTCGAGGCCGAACCGCTCGCCGTACCGGCGGCGCTGCTCGGCCTGGACGAGGAGGACACGCGCGTCGAACTGCGGCGGGCGCGCGAGCGGTTGCGCGAGGAGTGCCTCCAGGTCCACCGCGAGCTCGCCCCCGAGGCCGAGTGCCGGAGCTATCTGCGCATGCTCGACGTGACCTACCGGCGCGGCGGTATCGACCTGGACCCGGACCTCACCGGACACCTGGCCCGCTGCACCCACTGCCGCCGCACCGCCGACCAGCTCGCCGCGTTCAACACCGGGCTGGGGCTCGCGCTCGCCGAGGCGGTGCTCGGCTGGGGCGCCCGGGACTACGTCGAGTCCCGGGCGCGCCGCACCGAGGAGCCGCCCCCGCCCGCCCCGGACCCCGCGTCCCTGACACCCCCGTCCGGCGAGTCCTTCACCTCGGCCGCCGCCACGGGCCACCACGCCGGCCCCGCCGCTCCCACCCGTCGTCGCGGCCCCGTACCGGCCCCGGGCCGCCGCCGTACCACCGCCCCGGCCGCGCCCGGCACGTCCGCCCCCGCCGGCTCCGACGGCGAGCCCGCCCCCTCGCGCCGCTCGGACCGGCGCGCCGCCCGACGCGCCCGGCGCCGCAACCTCGCCCTGGCCGTGGGGACCGTGAGCGCTCTGGTCGTGCTGCCCCTGGCGCTGTGGTCGGTGCTCGGCTCCGGGAACCACCCGGCGCCGGGCACGGGCGGTGACGCGTCCAGAGCGCCGGGCACGGGCACGTCGAGCCCCGGCGCGTCCTGGGCCGGGGCGGGCGCGGCCGGGCAGGGCGCGGTGCGCGGGCGGCTGCGCAACCTCGCCTCCGGGCTCTGCATCGGCGTCGTCGGCGGCAAGGCCGTCCAGGGCGCCGAGACCGAACTCGCCGCCTGCGGCGCGACTCCGAGCCAGCAGTGGACGTACGAGTCCGACGGGCTGTTGCGCGACTCCGCCGCGCCCGATCTGTGCCTGGACTCCAGCCTCGGCTACTCGGTGCGCCTCGCCCCCTGCTCGGCCACCGGCGCGGCCGCGCGCGCCATCCGCTACGACTTCACGCTCCAGGGCGTGCTCGTGCCGCGCTGGAACCAGGAGCTGGCGCTCACCCCGGCCGCCACCGACGGCTCCGGCGCCCTGGTCACCAAGAACCGCGCCACCGGCACCGACCAGCGCTGGTCCGTCGACACCGCGAAGCCCGAGCTCCAGATGCAGAACGTCAACTGGGACAGCGACAGGCCCGCCGCACCGGCCGCCACCCGCCACCCCGCGCCCCCCGCACCGAAGCCCACCCCCACGGCGTCCGGCGCCACCACCGCACCGGCTCCGGCCCCCACGCCCACCTCGGCCGCCCCGACGCCCACACCGTCCGTCCCGTCCGATCCCTGCGCGGCGTACCCGTACCAGTGCGGCTGGGGCGGCGGGGGTTACGAGGGCGGCGGGTGGCACCACCGCTGACTCAGGGGTGGTGCGGGGGAGAGGGTGCCGACCGCCGGGCCCAGGCTGTGCGGGCCGAGCCGGGAGCGGCCGCCGTCGCGGGCCGGCACCAGCAGGCCGGCGCCCTCGCACGCGGCCACCGCCTCCCGCTCGACCCGGCCCGACCGCTCCTCGCGCCCACAGGGGCGGCCCAGGCGCTCGGCGGCCGCGCCCCGCAGTTCGGCCGACGACGTCCCGCCCAGCGCCGCGCCGTGCGCGAGCCCCGGGACTCGGTGCCGGTGACGTGCGGCAGGACCACCTCGGCGCCGTCCGGAGTGTGGTCGCGCACGGCGTCCACGCAAGCGGGCCAGGTGCCCTCGACGAGCCGGGCGAGCACATGCATCCGCCGGCCTCCCCGGGTCTCGGACACCCTCTCGGAGAATTCCCGAGTGGATCACGTGGTGCCGCCCATGAAGACCTGCCGTCCTGAACGGCTCAGGAGGACCGGCTGCCCGCCGCGCCCAGGAACTCCGCCCAGCCGCCCACCGGGGACTGCCCGGGCACCAGGGTGCGCAGCTTGCGCAGCACCGCCTGGTCCTGTGCCTCCAGCCAGTGCACGAGCTGCTTGAACGACACGAACCGCACGTCGTCGCCGTACGCGGCCATCTTGCCGATCGCCTCCTCGACGGCGTCCATGTAGATGCCGCCGTTCCAGCGTTCGAAGTGGTTGCCGATGAAGAAGGGGGCGCGGTTGGTCGTGTACGCGCGGTCGAAGCCGGCGACATACGCGTCGCGGGCCTGGGTGCGCCAGGTGTCGTACTGGGCGCGGTCGCCGTTCGGGTTGCCGGCGGACTGGTTGAACATCATGTTGTAGTCCATCGACAGCACCTGGAAGGAGTGTCCCGGGAACGGGATCGACTGGAGCGGGAAGTCCCAGATCTTCCCGCCCTGCACCTTGCCCGGCCAGATCTGCAGGCCGCCGGGGGAGCTGGCGTCGTACTTCCAGCCGAGCGCGGCGGCGGTGGGCAGCAGGTTGGACTGGCCCTCCAGGCACGGAGTACGGCCGCCCATCAGCTCCTTGTGGTAGTCGAAGGGAAGCGGGTCGAGGTCCGTGAAGCCGGTGTTGGTCTTCCACTGCGTCACGAAGCCCATCGCCTGGTCGATCTCGCTGCGCCACTCGGCCGAGGACCAGTTGCGCACCCCGGTCGCCCCGCAGAAGTGGCCGTTGAAGTGGGTGCCTATCTCGTGGCCCTCCAGCCAGGCCGCCCGGACCTGCTGGAGCGTGTTGTGGATGTGCCGGTCGGCGAGGTAGCCGATGTCGGAGGCGCCGACCGCGTGCTGCGGCGGGCGGTACAGCGTCTTCTTGGACTCGGGCAGGGCGTAGATGCCGCTGAGGAAGAACGTCATCCTGGCACCGTGGTCGCCGGCCACCTTGCGGAACCGGGAGAACAGCTTGTTGCTCAGCTCGCCCGCGCCGTCCCAGGAGAACACCACGAACTGCGGCGGCTTCTGGCCCGGCTTCAGCCGGTCGGGCGTCGGCTGGTGCGGCTGGGGGCCGGTGTCGGCGGTCGAGCCGTCGCCTATCAGCTTGGCCGGCCGCGCCTGGGCGGTGCCCTTGTCGCCCGAGGAGTCCGGGCCGCCGACCGAGAGGCCGGTGCCGGAGGAGCACGCGGCCAGCGTGCCCAGGGCGCCGGCCGCCGCGCCCGCCGTCAGCACCCGCCTGCGTGAGATCCCGCTCATCTTGTCCCCGAATTCCTTCTCCAAGGCCCTCTGCGGGGCCTGTTCACCGTGCGGTCGTCGGGTTCGATCGCGGAAGCGGCGAGAAAGATCGGGGCGGGCGGCGGCTGTTGCCGTCCTGTGACAGTCGTGGCGCGCTCATGACGAACCCCGCCGGCCCGGCAGGGGCGGCGGGGTTCGTCGCGGGAGTCGTTTCAGCAGCTCAGCAGGTCAGCCGGCCGGAAGGTCAGGGAGCCGTGCCGGGGGCGAGGACCGAGAGGAAGACGGACGAGGAGTTTCCGCCCACGGGCACCGCCCCGCCCGTCCAGGTGACCTTCAGAGAGTCACGCTCGTCCGGCGGTGTGACCAGCAGAGCGGCCGGGGTGGCCGTCCTGGCGCCGCTGATACCGGGGTTGGAGAAGGACAACCCCGCCCAGGCGCTCTGCCCCGGCCTGAGCGTGACCGTCACCGGGGAGCCCGACTCGCGCCTCGGGTCCGGGCCGAGCCGGCCGCCGGAGGCGCTCACGAAGGCCGCGCCCGGGAAGCCGTGCAGGGTGCAGGTGCGGCCGGAGGTGTTCGTGAGCACGACCGGGAAGTTCTCCTGGCCGGCGCCCGGGTCGTTGCCGCCCACGGAGGCGCGCAGCTGCGAGGTGTGGCAGCGGTCGGAGGAAGCCGCGGAGGAGGCCGTACCGCCGCCCTTGGTGGTCGTCGCGTGCGGGGCGGACGACGCGGCGGCGCCGGGGCCGGTGGTGGCGGAGCCCGGGGCGGACGCGGCCGACCCCGGGCTCTGGGTGTCGCCAGTCGCGGGCGCGGCCGTACCGGACGCGGTCAGGGGCGGGTTGCTGTGGACGTCGTGGCTGTTGCTGCCGCAGGCGGTCAGGAGGCCCAGCACGGCGAACGTACCGACGAGCAGGGCCCCGTGCCGCGTGGACCGGGGTGCGTACACCATGTCGCTCAACACTCCTGTGGGGGTCAGGGCACACGAGGGACCGGGTGCCCGAGGCGCCGAGTGCGCCGTCATGGGGATCCGATGCGCACAGTGCCCGAAAAGTTCGGCACACGCAGGGTTTCTTCCCCGCCGGGACCCCCGGCAGGCGTCCCTCAGCCGACCCGCAGCGAACGGAGTATCCCGTCCGTGGCGTCACCGGTTCCCTGCTCGCGCACCTGTACGTACACCTGCGGTTGACCGGAGCCGTTCGCCGGGGTCAGCGCGGACTCCGTGATCGAGCCGCCGTCGGGGCAGCCGCTCCAGGTCCGCACCAGTCCGTGGAAGCCGGTGCCGGCGAAGGTGCGGCCGCCGGAGTAGCGGCAGCCGGAGTGGGTGAGGGCCTTGACCTTCCCGGCCAGGTCGCCGTGCTCGCTGACCCCGACGAACACGCCGTTCACCGGCTTGGCCAGGTCGGACCACCGGGTCAGGTCGTCGGCGACCACCAGCCCCGGCTCGTGCCCCTTGGCCAGCCCCAGCGCCCCCGGGTCCCAGCCGGAGTCCCGCAGCTCGTGGCCCCAGCCCGTGGGCACCTGGACGACGACGCGCCCGGTCGAGTCCGTCACGCGCGTCCCGTCCGGGGAGGCGGCGCGGTGGTGCAGAACGACGGTCACCGTGACCGCGGCCGCCGCGGCGGCGAGCACCGCGGCCAGCGACATCGTCACGACGTTCAGCCGCCCGCGCACGCCGTCCAGCCGCCGGGCGTCGCCCGGCGCCACGGCCGGGGCCGCCGCCAGCCGGTCCAGCTCCCGCGCGAGAGCCTGCGCGCCGGGCCAGCGCCGCGACCGGTCCGGCTCCAGGGCCCGCAGCACCGCCCGCTCCACCTCCTCGCCGAGGTCCGGCCGCAGTCGCCGGGGCGGTACGACCCGGCCCGGGGGACCCGGCACGGTGCCGGTGAGCAGCTCGTAGCCGACCGCGCCCAGACTGTAGACGTCGGCCCGCTCGTCGATGCCCTCGCCCGGTTCGGCCTGCTCCGGCGGCTGATAGCCCGCCGAGCCCGCGGCCAGGGTCAGCACCGAGGCCTGCGCGAGGCTCTTGGCGAGGCCCAGGTCGGCCAGGAGCAGCCGCCGGGTGCCGTCCGGGGCGGTGTGCAGCAGCACGTTGGTCGGCTTGATGTCCCGGTGCACGATGCCCGCCTCGTGCAGCGCGGCGGCGCTGCGCGCGGCCTCCGCGGTCAGCGCGAGCGCGTCCCGCACCGGCAGCGGGCCGCCGGCCAGCAGGTCGGCGAGAGTGCCGCCGTCGGCGTACTCCATCACGAAGTACGGCCTGCCGTCGGGGAGTTGGCCGATGTCGTAGACCTGCACGATCCGGCTGGAGCCGGCCCGGCGCAGCAGCCGGGCCTCGGACAGGAAGCGTTCGCGGATGTCGAGCCGGTGCGTCCAGTTCTCGGCGAGGACCTTCACCGCTACCGGCGCCTGGAGCTCTTCGTCGCGGGCGAGCCACACCGTGGCGAAGGCGCCGCTGCCCAGCGGCCGTTCGAGTCGGTAGCGGCCGATCCGCTCCAGGGGGTGCATACGACTATCATGCCTGGCCTGAGATCGACTCGAAGAGGGGCTTGTCCGTGCAGGACCAGACGCCGCTGGAAGACCTCGCCCGGTGGGCCGCCGCCGGCGACCACGTCGCCCTGGAGCGGCTCCTGGCGGAGATCCGCCCGGAGGTGGTGCGGCGCTGCGCGCGCTTCCTGCCCTGCCGCGAGGACGCCGAGGAGGCCGCGCAGGACGTGCTGCTCCAGGTGGCCCGGCACATCACCGCGTTCGAGGGCCGCAGCCGCTTCGGCACCTGGCTGTACACCGTGGTCGCCAACTGCTGCCGGCAGAAGTACCGGGAGCTGAAGCGGCGCGCCGCCGAGCAGCCCGCCACGATCGAGCCGGCGTACGCCGTCGACCCGCGCACCACCAGCGTCATCGCCGGCTCCCGGGTCGACCTGCTGGAGGCCCTGGACCGGCTGGAGCGCACCCACCCCCACCTGGTCGCACCGCTGGTCTACCGGGACATCTGCCAGCTGGACTACGCCGAGGTCGCCGAGCGTGTCGGCATCCCCCTCGGCACCCTCAAGTCCCGCCTGCACGAGGCCCGCAAGCAGGTACGGCCCTGGCTGGCGGGGTCGTAGCGCCCGTCCCGGACTACCGGTCCGCCTCGTACAGCGGCAGTTCCGCCCAGATCGTCTTGCCGTCGGGGGTGTGCCGGCTGCCCCAGCGCTGGGTGAGCTGGGCGACCAGCAGCAGACCCCGGCCGCCCTCGTCGAAGATCTTGGCGCGGCGCAGATGCGGGGCGGTGTGGCTGGTGTCGGAGACCTCGCAGATCAGCGTGGCCGCGTCGTGGATCAGCCGCAGCCGCACGGGGTGGGCGCCGTACCGGAGGGCGTTGGTGACCAGCTCGCTGACCACCAGTTCCGCCGTGAACGACGCCTCGCTCAGCCGCCAGGTGTCCAGCTGCTCCACCACCTGCTTGCGGATCGGCGCGACCAGCGCCAGGTCGGCCGGGACGTGCCAGGTCGCCACCTGAGCGGCGGGCAGGCCCCGGGTGCGGGCGAGCAGGAGCGCCACGTCGTCGGCGCAGCCGCCCGGCGGCAGCAGGCGGTGCAGGACGCGGTCGCAGGTCTCGTCCAGGGAGCCCGCGTACACCCCGAGCGCCTCGAACAGCGTGTCCCGGCTCGTCTGCGGGTCCTGCTCCCGGGCCGACACCAGCCCGTCCGTGTACAGCGCGAGGACGGTGCCCTCGGGCAGCTCCACCTCGGTGGACTCGAAGGGCAGCCCGCCCAGGCCCAGCGCGGGACCGGCGGGCAGCTCCAGCGCCTGAGGTGTGCCGCCGGGCCGGATCACCACCGGCGGCGGGTGCCCGGCGCGGGCCGCGGTGCAGCGCCGTGACACCGGATCGTAGACGGCGTACAGGCAGGTCGCGCCGAGTTCGCCGGGGCTGTCTTCGCCGCCGGACTCCTGCGACAGCCGGACCACCAGGTCGTCCAGGTGGGTGAGCAGCTCGTCCGGGGCCAGGTCGATGTCGGCGAGGGTGCGCACGGCGGTGCGCAGCCGGCCCATGGTGGCCGAGGCTTCTACGCCGTGTCCGACGACGTCCCCGACGACCATGGCGACCCGCATCCCGGACAGCGGGATCACGTCGAACCAGTCGCCGCCCACCCCGGCCCGCGCGGCCGGCAGATAGCGCGAGGACGCGTCCAGCGCCGCCGTGCGCGGCAGGGTGCGGGGCAGCAGGCTGCGCTGGAGCGCGAGGGCGGTCTCCCGCTCGCGGGAGTAGCGGCGGGCGTTGTCGACGCAGACGGCGGCGCGGGCGGTGATCTCCTCGGCCAGCAGCACGTCGTCCGCGGTGAACCGGTCCGGGCGCCGGTACCGGGTGAGGACCGCGACCCCGAGGGTCAGCCCGCGCGCCTGGATCGGCACCGACATCGAGGAGTGCATGCCGAACTCCCGCACCCGCCGGGCGCGCGCGGTGTGCCAGGTAAGCCACTCGTCGATGTCGCCCTCGGCCACGGAGGCGACGATCGTGTGGCCCGCGGTCAGCGAGTCGGCCTGCGGGGAGCCGGCCGGGTACGCCTCGGCCTGCCCGGGGCTGATCACGGCCTCCGGCACGTGCGGGTGCACCGACCGGTGGGCGATCCGGCGCAGGGTCACCGGCGCCGTGACGCGGGCCGGGGGCTCGCCGCCCTGTTCCTGCGGGTCCAGCAGGTCGATGGTGACGAAGTCGGCGAGGGCGGGCACGCACACGTCGGCCAGCTCCTCGGCCGTCCGGCTCACGTCGAGGGTGCTGCCGATGCGCACGCTCGCCTCGTTGACCAGCTGGAGCCGTTGCCGGGCCCGGTAGTTGTCGGTGATGTCGTGCGCGGCCAGGCATACCCCGCGCACCCGGCCGTCGCCGTCCCGGACCGGGGCCAGCCGGGCGAGCCAGGCGTGGGAGCGGTCCTCGCCGCCGGTGCGGGTGACGGTCTGCACGTCCTGCGCGCGGCCGTCGACCAGCACCTGGAGCAGGGCCTGCTCCAGTTCCTCGCTCTGCGCCCTGCCGCCGATCTCGGCGAGCCGCAGTCCGCGCACCCGGTCCTCCGGCAGGCCGACGACTTCGGCCATGGCGTCGTTCATGCGGCGCAGCCGGAGCGTGTCGTCGTACACGGCGAGGGCGCACGGCGACTGGACCAGGACCGCCTCGGCGAGCGGGTCGTCCGCGGCGGGCGGCTCGCCGCCGGTCAGCGGGGTGACCACGAGCCAGCCGCCGGCGTGCGCGCCGCGGGGCGGTCTGCGGTGGGCGAGCAGCCAGACGGGCAGCGTACGGCCGTCCCGGTGGCGCAATCCGAGCGTTCCCTCCCAGCGGCGGCCCGTGGGGACGGCCGGGGGCTCGTCGGCCAGCAGCAGGGCGGCGGGTCGGCCCACCACGGCCTGCGGGGGGTGGCCGAGCAGGCGATGGGCACCCTCGTTCCACTCCACCACTGTTCCGGCGTCGTCGATGACAGCCCGGGCCGTCGCCGCGTCGTCGAACGGATAGACCCGGCTCATCGTCGCCGCTCCCAAGCGCACACTCACAGTGAACAGGTGGCACCGCTTCCGTTCCAGGGTAGTGCTTCCGGCGCGCCCGTGAACCGCCGCCCCCGGCGCCGCGCCGGGCCGGTCGTCGGCGCGGCGATCAGCCTCGACGCGGTCCGCAGACAGATGCGCATCATGAAGTCGATGGGCGTCAACGCCTTCCGTACCTCGCACAACCCGCCCTCGCCGCAGATGATCCAGGCGTGCGAGGAACTGGGCATCGTGATGATGGTCGAGGCCTTCGACTGCTGGCGCACCGGCAAGACGGCATACGACTACGGCCGGTTCTTCGACGAGTGGTGCGAGAGGGACGCCACCGAGATGGTGCCGGCCGCCCGCAACTCGCCCGCCGTCGTCCTGTGGTCCATAGGCAACGAGATCCCCGACTCCACCACCACGGCCGGGCTCGCCATGGCCGACCGGATCATCGGCGCGATCAAGGCCGCCGACGACGCCCGCCCGGTGGTCATCGGCTCCAACAAGTACCACGGCGTGCCCGCCACCGGCTCGCCCGCCGACCTGATGCTCGCCAAGCTCGACGACCTCGGCCTCAACTACAACACCGCGAAGTCGGTCGACGCCCTGCACGCGAAGTACCCGCACCTGTTCCTCTTCGAGTCCGAGTCCTCCTCGGAGACCTCGACCCGGGGCGCCTACCAGGAGCCGGAGCACCTCAACACCGGCGAGAACCACACCCCCGGCCGACGGGAGACCTCCTCCTACGACAACAACCTCGCCTCCTGGACGATGAGCGGCGAGTACGGCCACAAGAAGGACCGGGACCGCAGGTGGTTCGCGGGGCAGTTCCTGTGGTCCGGCACCGACTACATCGGCGAGCCGACGCCGTACGGCGTCTTCCCGGTCAAGGCGTCCTTCTTCGGCGCCGTCGACACGGCCGGATTCCCGAAGGACATGTACCACCTCTTCAAGAGCCAGTGGACGACCGAACCGATGGTCCATCTGCTGCCGATGAACTGGAACCACGAGAACCTCGGCGAGGGCGCCACCGTGGAGGTCTGGGCGTACGCCAACGTGCCGTCCGTCGAGCTGTTCCTCAACGGAGAGTCCCTGGGAACAAGGGAGTTCGACGTCAAGAGCACCACGGACGGGCGCGCGTACCTGGAGACCACCGAGGCCACCGGCGACGACAAGACCTTCACCGACGGCCCTTACCCGGGCAGTTGCACCAGCCCCAACGGCAGCGCGGGCAAACTGCACCTGATGTGGCAAGTGCCGTACCGTACGGGCGAGTTGAAGGCCGTGGCCCGGCGGGACGGCAGGGTCGTCGCCACCGACGTGCTGCGCCCCGCCGGCGCCCCGCACGCCGTGCGCCTCACGGCCGACCGCGACTCCGTCGCCGCGGACGGCCGTTCCCTGGTCTTCGTCACCGCCGACATCGTCGACGCACAGGGGGTGGTGGTGCCCGACGCCGAGCACCTGATCACCTTCGCCGTGACCGGCGGCTCACTGGCCGGGGTCGACAACGGCCGTGAGGAGAGCGCCGAGCGCTACCAGGCGAGCACCCGCACCGCGTTCCACGGCAAGGCCCTCGCCATCGTGCGGTCCGGCACGGGACCGGGCGAGCTGACGGTCACCGCGCGCGTGGCCGGTCTGCGCACGGGACGGGTGAGTGTGCCGGCCACCGCGGCCCGCGAGGCGTCCCGCACCCCGGCGCCCGAGTTCCGGCCGGACCACCCGGCGCCCGTCGACTACCCCTACGCCGACGCCGGTTACTCCGGCCGCGAGGACACCCCGCCCGCCGCGATGCTGGACGGCGATCCGGCCACCGGCTGGTCCAACGCCTTCGTGAAGCAGGCCACCGGGCTGCTGCCCGCCTTCAGCGGGGCCCGGGCGACGGACTGGGTCTGCGTCGACGCCGGGCGGACCCGCGCCTTCGACCGGGTGGAGGTCTCCTTCACCGTGGACGCCGGGCACACGGTGCCCGCGCGGGCCGAGGTGGCGGTGTGGGACGGGCGGGCGTACGTGCCGGTGAGGGGCGCGAGGACGCAGTGGGCCACGGCCTCGGACACGCCGACGGTGATCACCTTCGACGCGGTGCGCGGCTCACGGCTGCGGCTGACGCTCACCAGCGCCGACCCCGGCACGGCGAAGGGCGCCGTGCGCATCAGCCGGCTGGACGTGTAGCGAGGTCGTCCACTCATGACAAGGTGGGCGGCAGCGCGCCCTCGTGCGTCAGCAGCCACACCTTGTTCTCGACGCCGCCCGCGTACCCGCGCATCGAGCCGTCCGCACCGATCACCCGGTGGCAGGGGCGCAGCAGGAGCAGCGGGTTGGAGCCGAGGGCCCGGCCCACCGCGCGCAGCTCGGCGCGGGGCACGCCCAGCCGGGCGGCCAGTTCGCCGTACGTCGTCGTGGTGCCGTGGGCGATGCCGTCCAGGGCCTGCCACACCGTCCGCTGGAACGGGGTGCCGGCGGGCGAGAACGGCAGGTCGAAGCGGATCGGGCGGCCCGCGAAGTAGCCGTCGAGCTGCCGGTGCGCCGCGGCGAACGGCGCGTCGTCACGGTCCTCGGCACGCACGGCGGGCGCGCCGCGCTGCCCGGGCGGGGTGAGCGAGGTGAGCGCGCAGCCGGCCGCCGAGACGGTGCCGGTCAGCAGCAGATCGCCCAGCGGGCTCGGGTGGACGGTGTGCACGGTGCGGGTTCGGGTGTCCATGGCGGTTCCTTCTGTCTCCTGGCGTCTGTTCCTGTCCTCCGCTGCCGAGTCTGGTGCGTCGTGCGCCCCGGGACCGGCGGGAATCGGACATGGCTGTCGGGCGCCGCAGGTACCGTGCCGGGGAGTGTCTGACCTGCTGGTATTTACGGGTGAGTACCCGCGCGGTACCGTGAGGGACATGCCAGCTCTCAACGTGGAGTTCAGCGACCGGGAACTTGAGGACCTGCGGCAGATCGCCAAGGAGCGCGGTACGTCGATGAAGGCCCTCGTGCGTGAGGCCGCCGCCGCCGACATCGCCCGGCACCGGGCGCTCCAGGAGGGCGCCGAGGCCTTCCGGAAGTTCTTCGCCGCGCACGCCGAGGAGTTCGCCGCGGCCTTCCCGGACGACGAACCCGCCACCAAGGACGAGGCCGCCTGATCGATGTCCTCCGTCATCCATATCGACGTGCCCTGGCTGCTCCAGCGCCATGAGGAGGTCCTGCCCGACCAGCCCGCGGTCGACGACTTCTCCGCGCTGGTCGCCGCCGTCGCCCGGCACCGGGTGGACCCGCCCCGGCTCGGCGTGGACTCCGACCCCGCCTGGCGGGCCGCCGCCCTGCTGCACACCCTCGCCCTGCTCAAACCGCTGCCCGCGGCCAACGCCCGCTTCGCCTGTGCGACCGCCGTGGCCTACATGTTCGTCAGCGGCGTCGGCATCGACCCGCCCTACGGCGCCCTCGTCGACCTCGCCCGCGACCTGATCTCCGGCAAGGCGGACGTGTACGGCGCGGCCGACCGGCTGCGTTCCTGGCAGATCTGAACGGTTCCTGGCGGATCCGAGCGCGACCGGGGTGCTCGGAATATCGAATGCGGTCACCCGCGAACAGCCGTGAGCGTTTGATTTCTGACTTTCTTTCAAAACTGTCGATGTTGTGCGGGCGCCTTGTTGCTCGTGTGGAAGTTGTGCGAGGGTTGGCACGCCCGTGCGGGGGGTAAAGTCCGGAGTTCTTCCGGCAGTTGCGGATCCTTCACCGGCCGAGCGCCGATGAACTCGCCTCCCCGTGCGCGCCGCAGAGGTACGCATCACGCATCACGCATCAAAGGAATCCGCTCAGTGCCCACCCCCCACCCTCCTCGTCCCCCCTATCCGCCGCCCGGCGGAGATCCCGGGGAACCGGACGAGTCCCTCGCCGGCCCGTTGCGGGCCGGTTCCGATGCGGAAGGCTCGCGGTCCGCCGCCCTGCTCATGGCCCGGCACTGGCAGCCGGCCCAGGACTACGCGGTCATCTGCCTCGCCCTGTCCGGGCCGCTCGCCCACATGGTCACCGCCACCGCCTTCCACCAGGTCCTCGGGCGCCTCGCACTCGGCGAACCGGCCGAGGCGCTGCGTCCCCGGCTGCTCGTGGCAGTCCGGGACACCGTCGTCAACTGGTCCGCCACGGACCGGATCACCGCCGTACTGCCCGGCCTCGGAAAGCCCGCCGGGGGCCGCGGTATGCGCGCGGCCAAGACGCTGATACCGGAAAACCGCGCCCTGTCCGACCGCTCTTTCCACGCCCTGCCCCGGCTGGACCAGACGCTGCTCTGGCACACCGAGGTCGAGGCCGAGCCGATAACCGTCCCCGCCGCACTGCTCGGTATCGACACCGACAGCGCGACGGCCGCGCTCGCGCAGGCGCGGGAGAAATTCCGCGAGGGCCTGGTGCGCGCCCACCGGGAACTCGCCCCGGGAAAGGACTGCCGCTACTACAACCGCCTGCTCGACGTCCCGATCCGCCGCGGCGGTGCCCTGCTGCCCGACGTCCAGGAGCACCTGTCCGCCTGCCCCTACTGCCGGCACGCCGCCGAGCAACTCGGCCACGCCGACGCCGCGCCCGGCGTGCTGCTCGCCGAGGCCGTGCTGGGCTGGGGCGCCCGCCGCTACCTCGACTCCCGCCCCGGCCGCCGCGGTGGCCCCGCCCGCGGCGGCTCCCGGCGCTCGGGCGGACGCCGCCGCGGCGGCGGCAGACCCGGGCTGCTCGACCGGGTCGCCCGGTCCGGCGGGCGCGGCGACGCCGACGGCGAACCGGGCGAACCGCGCGCCCGCGCACGGGCGCCCCGCGGCCGGCGGCGCGGCGGCGGCGCGAGCGGACCGCTCGCCCGGACACCGGCGGCCGTGCTCCGGGTGTCCGGCACCGCCGTCTCCTCCCGGACGCTGCTCACCGGGGTCGGGCTGGCCTCGGCCGGGCTGCTCGCGACCGTACTGGTGATCAGCGTGTGGCCGAACGGCGGCGACGGCACCGACCCGGTCGCCTCCACCAGCGCCGTCCCCGGCACCGACGGCACGTCGGCCGCCGGTTCCGCCGGCGCCCCCGGCACCGCGGGCCTGCCCACGTCCGGTCGGCCCACCCGGCTGCGCAACGCCGACTCCGACCTGTGCCTCGACATCAGGGGCACACCGAGGGCCGGGGCGGGCGCGGTGCTGGCCGTCTGCTCCCCGGCGGCCACTCAGCAGTGGACGTACGGCACGGACGGGCTGCTGCGCAGCGCGGCCGAATCGGGCCTGTGCCTGGACTCGCACGCCGACGCCGGGGTGGTGATCCTCGGCGACTGCGCCGAGGAGGGCTCGCAGCGGGCCGCCGACGTGCGCTACGACCGCACCGCCCAGGGCGAGTTGCTGACCCGCTGGGACCGCACCCTGGCCCTCGCGGGCGCCGGCGCGGCCCCGGGCGCCGACCTCGTCGTCAAGGCCCGGGACCGGTCGGCCGGCCAGCGCTGGGTCACCGACACGCCGTCGGCGAGCCCAGGCTCCCTGTCCGTGGCCGGCACGGGCGCCCCCTCCGCACGGCCCGCGCGGCCGCCGGAGAAGGACGCCTGACCCCCGCCGGTGGCGCTCCGCCCGCCACCGGCAACGGCCCGTCAGCGCGCGGTGTCCGGGGCGACATGCTTCCCGGGCGGGTGTGCCCGGAGAGGGCGAGGGGCAGGCGGCCGTGTGCGATGCGGTGCTCCCGGAGGGCGGGGGCCGTGCGCCCAACGGCCCCTGAGCGTGCGGGGCCGGGGTCAGGTTGGCCGCTGACACGCTCCCCGGGCGGGTGTGCCCGGAGAGGGCGAGGGGCAGGCGGGGCCGCGCGCGACGCGGTGCTCCCTCAGTGGGGGCCGTGCGGCCGACGGGCCGTCAGTGCGCGGGGTCCGGGGCGAGGTCGGCCGCTGACATGCTTCCCGGGCGGGTGTGCCCGGAGAGGGTGAGGGGCAGGCGGCCGTGTGCGATGCGGTGCTCCCTCAGTGGGGGCCGTGCGGCCGACGGGCCGTCAGTGCGCGGGGTCCGGGGCGAGGTCGGCTGCTGACACGCTTCCCGGGTCGGTGTGCCCGGAGAGGGCCAGCGTGAGGTCGAACTCGGCCAGGAGGCACTTGACGACATGCTCGACGCCGGCCTGTCCGTCCAGGCCGAGCCCGTAGACGTACGGCCGCCCCAGCAGCACCGCCCGCGCGCCCAGAGCCAGTGCCTTGAACACGTCGTCGCCGGTGCGCACCCCGCTGTCGAACAGCACCGTCAGCCGGTCGCCGACGGCCGCGGCGACCCGGGGCAGCGCGTCGGCCGCCGCGACCGCCCCGGCCACCTGCCGGCCGCCGTGGTTGGAGACCACCACGCCGTCCATCCCGGCGTCGGCGGCCAGCCGCGCGTCGTCCGGGTGCAGGATGCCCTTCAGGACGATCGGGCCGTCCCAGTGCTCCCGCAGGAAGGCCAGGTCGGGCCAGGACTTGCCCGGATCCCCGAACAGGCCCAGGAAGTGCAGGACCGCCGCGTTCGGATCCTCCTCCACGGGCCGGGCGAGCCCCGCGCGAAAGGCCGGGTCGGTGAAGTAGTTGGCGGTGCCCACCCCGTGCACGAACGGCAGGTACGCCTGGTCCAGGTCTCGGGGCCGCCACGCCAGCAGCTGGGTGTCCAGCGTGACCACCAGCACCGAGAACCCGGCGGCCTTCGCCCGGCCGAGGAAACTCCGGGTCACCTCGCGGTCCTTGCCCCAGTACAGCTGGAACCACCGCTCGGCGTCCCCCATCGCCTGCGCCACCTGCTCCATCGGCGTGCTGGACGCCGACGACAGGATGTACGGCACGCCCTGCGCGGCGGCGCCCCGGGCGGCGGCCAGTTCGGCATCGGGATGCATGATCTTCAGCACGCCGACGGGGGCCAGCGCCAGCGGCGCCGGCAGGGACCGCCCGAGCACCTCCGTCGACAGATCGCGCTCGCCGACGTCCCGCAGCATGCGCGGCACGATCCGGCGCCGGGCGAGCGCGGCCCGGTTGCCGCGGGCCGTGCTGCCGTCGCCCGCGCTGCCCGCCACGTACCCCACCGGACCCGGGGCGAGCCGGTGTTCGGCCAGCTCTTCCAGCCGGGTCAGATCGGTGGGCAGCCGGGGCACGGCACCCGTCATCCCGTTCAGATAGATCTCGTACTGGAAGTCGGCCCAGTGCTTCGCCATCCGGCCGTCCGCCTCTCGTCGCCGATGAGATGGGGTTCAGGTGCAGCCCGACCATACTGGCGGGTAGCCGGGCGGGCGTCGGCCGGGGCCCGGGGCCGGTGATCACTTCATGATCGCCAGATGAACACGAGGAGTCATGAATCGCTTCAAGGGCGACCGGGCCGGAGTGTTTCAGGACGATTAACGATGCGGTGATTTTCGGCCATCGGATGGCTCGCGGAGCGCGGAACCCGCTCAGTTCCCGGGTCACGGTGTGCAAATTCCGTGACATCACGCCACTGATTCAACACGAAAGGTTACCGAAACCTGTGCGTTCGATGTGTGTTTCGACCGGGGACTCGGCAGAGTGGCGCTCGCCGCTCCGGCGTCCGATCCGGGCACGGGGTGGCACCTCGTCCGATTGAGCGGAAGGATGCACACAATGCGGAACACCGCGCGCTGGGCAGCGGCCCTCGGCCTCACGGCCGCCGCCGTTTGCGGACCCCTGACCGGGGCCGCCGTCGCTGCACCGGGCGCCGCCCCGTCGTCGCTGTACGCACCCTCGGCGCTGGTGCTCACCGTGGGGCACGGCAACGACGCGGCGACGGCCATGCCGGAGCGCGCCGTCACCCTCACCTGTGCCCCCACGGCCTCCGGCACCCACCCGGACGCGGCCCGCGCCTGCGCGGAACTGCGCGGCACCGGCGGTGACTTCAACGCGCTGAAGCCCGCCGAGGGCGTGTGGTGCACCGAGCTGTACAACCCGGTCGTCGTCACGGTCCAGGGTGTCTGGCAGGGCCAACGCGTCTCCTACGAGCGGACCTTCGGCAACGCCTGCGTCAAGGACTCCATCACCGGCGGTGTCTTCGCCTTCTAGGCGACCCGCCTGTCAGGACCGGGATCGCAGGGTACCCGTACGCGCCGGAGCAGGTCCGCAACTGGGGAGTGCGGCCACTGGAGCGGGGAACCAGCGATCTCGTGCCGGGGCCGACGGGCGGAGTGGGGCCGCCCGCCGGCTTCCGGGCACACAGCCGCTCCCCGGGTACGGCCCGTGGGGGGCCTTCCCGGGGAGCGGCGAAAAAACACCGGTTTCAATCAGGGCCGTCAGCACCGCCCTGAAGAGGCGTCTCACATGCCGGACGTTTCGGACACGCAGAGCGACACGGCTCAGGTCCGGCCCGGGGCCGGAACGGGCCGAGGGGCCGCCGTCTCCCTGCTGACGGCGGCCCCTCGGGCTCATCGGCTTCCGGCGGTCACATGTGGACGACCGGAGCGGCTCCCGCGTCCTGCTGCGGCACCCCGCGCCGGTAGAGCAGGAAGGCGATCAGCGTGCCCGCGGCGAAGAGTCCCGCGGACCACCAGAACGCGGTCGTGTAGCTCTCGATGGTCGCCTGCGCCCGGACCAGCTTGCTGGTGGCGTCCCGCCCGGTCAGATAGTGGGTGGCGGCGGTCGAGGCGAGCGTGTTCAGCAGCGCCGTACCGATCGAACCACCCACCTGCTGCATGGCGTTGACGGCCGCGGAGGCCACGCCGGCGTCCTCCGCCGCGACCCCGCCGGTGGCCAGCTGCATGGCCGGCGGCATGACCAGGCCGAGCCCGACTCCGATCACGATCAGCTGGGGCAGCACCGCGCTCGCGTAGTGCGCGCCGAGGCCGATGCCGGTCAGCCAGGCCATGCCGGCCGTGGCGATCGCGAAGCCCAGCGGTATGACGGCCTTGGGACCGATGCGGGGCAGCAGCAGGGTGGTGCCCACCTGGGCGGTCACCATCAGCGCGCCGACCATCGGCAGGAACGCCACACCGGTCTTCGTGGGGCTGAAGCCGAGGTTGAGCTGGAGGTAGTAGGTCAGGAAGAGGAACACGCCGAACATGCCCGCGCCGGTGATGAGCACCGCGATGTAGGAGGCGCCGCGGTCGCGGTCGAGCAGGATGCGCAGCGGCAGCAGCGGGTGCGCGGCGCGGGTCTGCCACCAGGCGAAGGCCGCGAGCAGCAGACCGCCGGCGATCAGGAAGCCCCAGGTCAGCGGCGAACCCCAGTGGTGGGTCTCGGCGTTGGAGAAGCCGTACACCAGGGAGAACAGTCCGCCGGCGACCAGGACGGTGCCGGGCACGTCGAGCTTGGCGTTCGCCGCGTCGCGGTGGTTGCTCAGCAGGAGCCAGCCGCCCACGAAGGCGACGACGGCGATGGCCACGTTCACGTACAGGGTCCAGCGCCAGTCGAGGGCGTCGGTCAGCACGCCGCCGAGCAGCAGACCCACGGCGCCGCCGGCGCCGGCGATCGCGCCGTACACGCTGAAGGCGCGGGCCCGCTCCCTGGGGTTGGTGAAGGTGGTGTTGAGCAGCGAGAGCGCGGCGGGCGCGAGCAGGGCGCCGAAGGCTCCCTGGAGGGCGCGGGCGATCACCAGCATGGTGAAGCCGTTCGCGGCGCCGCCGAGCGCGGAGGCCCCGGCGAAGCCGACGACACCGACGAGGAAGGCGGGCTTGCGGCCGAAGAGGTCGGCTATGCGGCCGCCGAGCAGCAGCAGTGAGGCGAACGCGAGGGCGTAGGCCGTCACGATCCACTGCCGGCTGCCGTCGGAGAAGCCGAGGTCGGTCTGGGCGGACGGCAGGGCGATGTTCACGATCGTGGCGTCGAGCACGACCATCAGCTGGGCGACGGCGACGACCGCGAGGATCCACCAGCGCTTCGCCGGGGCCGTGCCCGGTCCGGCGTCCGCACCGGCCTTGTCGATCCCGACGGCTCCGGCGCGGGAGCCCTCGGCGAGGGTCTTCTGGGACATGAACCACTCCAGGGAAGTCGTTCGGGACGGAACTTCGGGACAGAACAGGGGCACAGCGAGCGTGCCGCCGTGGACGACACGTAAACGAAACGGTTTCGTACAGGGCGAGCCTAGGGCACCCGCTGCGAAACGGCAACGTTTCGCTGGGTGTCGCACGTCACGCGCGCTTGCATTCCTTGACGGGCATATAACTGGCGATGCATATTCGCTGTATGTCCGATGCAGCGCTCTGGTCCGCCCTCGCCGACCCCCAGCGGCGGGCGATCGTGGACCTCCTGCTGGCCGGCCCCCGGCCGGTCGGAGAGATCGCCGAGGCCTGCGGGCTGAGCCAGCCGAGTACGTCCAAGCATCTGAAGGTGCTCCGCGAGGCGGGCCTGGTCCGGGTCCGGCAGGACGCCCAGCGCCGTGTCCACGCCCTGGACCCGGCCCCGATCGCCGCCCTCGACGCCTGGCTGGCGCCCTACCGCAGGCTGTGGAACAGCAGCCTGGACGCCCTGGGCCGGCGCCTCGACGCGACCTCGGACGACACCCCGCACCCTCCACCACCGAAGGACTGAGACACCATGCCCGTCGACCTCACCGGCACCTATCTCACCCTCGACGACGGCCGCCCCGCCGTCCGGTTCACCCGCACCTACGACCACCCGGTGGACCGCGTCTGGCAGTTCGCCACCGATCCCGACGAACTGGAGCAGTGGTTCCCGTTCCGCGCCGAGATGGAGCTGCGTCCCGGCGGCAGCATCCGCTTCACCGACCCGAAGACGCCCGAGTTCACCGGCACGGTGCTCGCCGTCGAACCGCTGCGGCACCTGTCCTTCGAGTGGGGCGGCGACGAACTCCACTTCGACCTGGAGGCCGTCGGGGAGCGGCGCACCCGGTTCACGCTCACCCACGTGCTCGGCGAGACGAACACGGCCGCCCGCAACGGCGCCGGCTGGGAGGTGTGCCTCGCCGCCCTCGACGCCAAGGCACGCGGCGAACGCTTCGAGGGCCCGCATGCCGGGGTGAGCGCGCCCTGGAAGGAGTTCTACGCCGCCTACCTCGACGCGGGCGTGCCGTCCGGGGCGCCGGTGCCGGGGCTGGACTGACGGGGCGGGCCGGCCGCCGCACGGGGGTGCGCGCGAGTTGCCCGGAGCGCGTGGGGGTGGATGAATCGGCTCAGGAGAGCATGGCGGTGGCGAGCCCGGGAGGAGCCGTGAAGCGGTGGCGGCGCGGCCTGCACCGCGCCTGGCGGTGGCTTCGGGTGCGGGCCCTGTTCGAGGACGGCCGTGAGCTGGAACTGCTGCACCGGGCCATGGGGTTCGCCACCCTGGCCCTGGTGACGCTGGCCCCGCTGCTGATCGTGGTCGCCGCCGCCGACCCGCTGGCCCGGGGCGGTTTCGCCGCCTGGCTCACCGACGGCATGGGCCTGTCCGGCGCGTCCGCCCGCGCGCTCACGGACGTCATCAGCCCGTCGCGCAACGTCATCGGCACGACGAGCGCCTTCAGTCTCGTCCTGCTCGGCGTCTTCGGTGTCACCTTCGGCGGCAGCGTGCAGAACGCCTACGAACGGATCTGGGGCCTGGCCTCCGGCCCCTGGCACCGGGTGTGGCGGCAGGCGACCTGGCTCGTGGTGCTCACCGCCTACCTCTACCAGGAAGCCGCCACGAAGACGGCGCTGTCCGGGGGCCAGAGGATCGTGCTGTCCGCGGTGACCGGCGTGCTCTTCTTCTGGTGGGGGCAGCGCTTCCTGCTCGGCGGCCAGGTCCACTGGCGCGCCCTGCTGCCGGGCGCGGTCGCCACCGTCCTCGGCCTCTCCGGCCTGCGCGCCTTCTCCTACCTCGTCTTCACCCCGCTGATCGTCACCAACGCGCTCAGCTACGGCGCGGTCGGCACCGTCCTCGTGGTCGAGTCCTGGCTGATCGGCGTCGGGTTCGTCATCTACGGCGGAGCCCTGCTCGGCCGCTGGTTCTGCGAGCACCACTGGCCGTCCCTGCGCCCCCACCGGGCCGGAAGGGCCCCCCGGGGGCCGGGCGACCGCGACGACATCCCCTAGCTAGGCCATCTGCCTGCGCACCAGCTCGTGCAGCCGCCCGCCGGTGTCGGCGAGGAGTTCGGCCGGGCTGCCCTGCTGGACGACCTTGCCGTCCTCCATCACGATCACCCGGTCGGCGTCCAGGACCGTCGAGAGCCGGTGGGCGATGACGACGCGGGTCGCGTTCAGCTTGCGGGTGCTGTCGATGACGATGCGCTGGGTGTCGTTGTCCAGCGCGCTGGTCGCCTCGTCGAAGAAGAGGATGCGCGGGCGCCGGATCAGGGCCTGGGCGATCATCAGGCGCTGGCGCTGGCCGCCGGAGATCGCACCGCCCGCCGACACGATCGTGTGCAGCCCCATCGGCATCCGCTTGATGTCCTCCGCGAGGCCCGCCATCTCGGCCGCCGCCATCGCCTCCTCCTGCGTGTACGGCTCGGTGCCGCAGATGACGTCCAGGATCGAGCCGGTGAACGGCTGGGCGTGCTGGAGGACCACTCCGCACTGGCGGCGGACGGCGGACTGGTCGAGGGCCGCGAGGTCCTGGCCGTCGTAGAGGACACTGCCGGAGACCGGCCTGTCGAAGCCGATGAGCAGCCTCAGCAGGGTGGACTTGCCGCAGCCGCTCGGGCCCACGACCGCGACGAACTCGCCCGGCCGGATCGCGAAGGACACGTCGTCCAGGACCAGCGGACCGTCGTCGGCGTAGCGGAAGGAGAGGCGCCGGGCCTCCAGCGCGCCGGACAGCCGGCCCGGCCGGGTGCTCGCCGAGCGCACCTCGGGGGTCGCCTCGAAGACCGGCTTGATCTCCTCGAACAGCGGCAGCGCGGCCACCGCCGAGACGAAGGAGCCGGTCAGCTGGGTCACCGAGGTCAGCACCATCGTCACCGAGGTGTTGAAGGTGAGGAAGTCCGCCGCCGACATCGCGCCCTTCGCCGGGCCCGCCAGCAGCATGAACATCAGCAGCGTGACGATCGGCAGGTAGACAGCGCCGAGCACCGACGACAGGTTCTTGATCCGGCCGACCTTCTGCTGGAGCTCCCGGCTGCGCGCGAACTCCCGCGCCCAGGCGGCGTACGCGTAGTTCTCGGCCGCCGCCACCCGCAGCTTGGGCAGCCCGCGCAGGGTCTGGAAGGCCTGGTTGTTCAGCTTGTTGCCGAGCACCACGATCCGCCGCTGCCAGCGCACCTGCCACAGCCCGAGCCCGAGGAAGACGGCCCCGATGACGACGAGCATGCCGAGCGCCGCCATGGCCATCGGCACGCTGTACCAGAACAGCATGCCCAGGTTCATCGCGCCGACCGTCACCGACTGCGCGACCACGGGTCCGACGCCCGCCAGCAGCCGGCGGATCGTGCTGATGCCCATGGCGGCGCTGGCCAGTTCACCGGTGGAGCGCTGGGTGAAGAACCGGGTGGGCAGGCGCAACAGCCGGTCCCACACGGCCGGTTGCAGCGCCGCCTCGATACGGCCCTCCAGGCGCAGGATGGACAGGTTCTCCAGCAGGGTGAAGGCCGCAGCCACCACACCGCTCACCATCACGGCCAGGCACACCTGGACGATCAGGCCCGACTGCGCCGTCGGCACGTACTCGCCGAGCACCTTGCCGGTCGCGACCGGGACCAGCGCGCCGATCGCCACCGTCACCAGTCCGGCGAGGAGCAGCCCGACCAGGTCGGCGCGGGTGCCCTGGAGGCTGAACCGCAGCAGTCCGAAGGGGGTGAGCGCCTTGTCGGGCAGCGGCCGGTAGAACATCACCGCACGCGGCTCGAACTCCTCCGCGTTCGCCTTCTCGACCGGCGTCTCGCGCCCCGTGCCCGGATGCACGGCCACATAGCCGCCGCGGCGCCACAGCAGCGCGACCGGCGCCCCGGACAGAGCCCGGTGCCCGACCAGCGGGCCCACGTTCTCCCGCCACCAGCGCCCGTCCAGCCGAACGGTGCGGGTGCGCACCCGGGACGCGAGGGCCACCCGCTCCACCGGGTCGAGGCGTTCGCTCTCGGTGCCGCTCTGCGCGGGCTCGGCGAGGGTGATCCCGGCCGCCTCGGCGACCAGCTTGCAGGCCGCGTACCCGGCGTCCGCGTCGGCGGCCGTGGTCCGGCGGGCCGAGCGGCGGCCGATGGAGGCGAGCAGCGTCTGGTCGGCCTGGGCGCGGACCTCCTCACCGGCCTTGATGCCGGCGGCGGCCCGCGTCTCGTGGGTGCGCTCCAGCTGCTCGATCCACCGGTCCAGCGCGGTCAGCAGCCGGTACTGCTGGTCCACCATGGACTGCCACAGCGCCGGGTCCATCAGCAGATCGGCGGCGGCCTCCGCGCCGTACAGGGAGCCGTACTGCACGCTGCCCGGCGGCACCTGCATCCAGAACACGTCGTCGTCGGTGGGCGCCTGGGAGCGGTCCTCGGCCATCGGCGCCTGGAACAGGACGGACAGACCGCGGCCGACGCCGAGCGCGACCGCGTACTCCAGCGGGCTGGTGGCCGGCGGGACGTACTGCGGGTTGCCGTACTCGTCGTACGACCAGGTCTGCGTGTTCGCGGGCTGGTACAGCTCGCGCAGGTTGACGCGGTGCAGCACACAGTCGCGCACCGGGCGGGCGACGAGGGTGTGCTGGGGGCCGGCGACCGGGCCGAGCAACAGGGTGCCCGCCTCCAGCCGGCCGAGGTGGTGCCAGTGGCCCTGCTGCGCCGCGTCCACCGCGAACAGGTCCAGCGCGCCGGCCGCGACCAGCCACAGTACCTGCGGGCCCTCCAGGTCCACGCGGTTGAAGCCCGCGCAGTCCACGCGCGCGCCCAGCGAGCCGAGCGCGCCGAGGACGAGGTCGCCGTCGTACCCCTCCTGAACAGTCGTCATCTCACCGCTCCCTGACCAGTGCCGCGTACGCACCGCCGTGCGCCACCAGCTCCTCGTGCCGCCCGCGCTCGACGACCGTGCCGTGCTGGAGCACCACGATCTCGTCGCTGTCGCGGACCGTGCTCAGCCGGTGCGCGATCACCACACAGGCGCAGCCGCGCCGGCGCAGGTTGTCCATCACGACCAGCTCGGTCTCCGCGTCCAGCGCGCTGGTCACCTCGTCCAGCACGAGGATGCTCGGCCGGCGCACCAGCGCCCGCGCGATCTCCAGGCGCTGGCGCTGCCCGCCGGAGAAGTTGTGGCCGTCCTGCTCGACCTTGCTGTGGATGCCGCCAGGGCGGCGCATGACGACGTCGTAGAGCGCCGCGTCCTTCAGCGCCTCCACCACGGCCTCGTCCGGGATGGACGGGTCCCACAGGGCGATGTTGTCGCGGACCGAGCCCTCGAAGAGGAACACGTCCTGGTCGACGAAGGAGACGGAGGAGGCGAGCGCCCCGCGCGGGATGTCGTCCAGCCGGCGGCCGTCGATGCGGATCACGCCGTCCCAGGGGGCGTACAGGCCCGAGATCAGGCGGGAGACCGTCGACTTGCCGCTGCCCGAGCCGCCGACCAGCGCCACCTGCTGCCCGGGGCCCACGGTCAGGTCGAAGCCGCTCAGCAGCGGCTTGTCCAGCGGGCTGTAGCCGAAGGTGATGTTCTCCAGCTCGATGTGCCCGTGCAGCCGGCGCGTGGAGTCGCCGCCGCCACCGGGGCGGGCGTAGAGCGGGTCGGCCTGGAAGTTCTCCACGTCCTTCAGGCGGGCCACGTCGGCCGCGAAGTCCTGGATGCGGCCCGCCACGCCGTTGAGCCGGGTGAGCGGGGCGGTGAAGCGGGTCACCAGCGACTGGAAGGCGACCAGCAGACCGACCGAGATGTGCCCCTCGACGGCCTTCATCCCGCCGATCCACAGGATCAGCGCGCTGTTGAACGTCGCGAGCGCGGGCGCGACCACGCCGAGCCAGGCGCTCGGCACGCCGAGCCGCTGCTGCTCCTCCAGCGTGGTGGCGTGCTGCCCGGCCCACTTGCGGAAGTAGCCGTCCTCGCCGCCGGTCGCCTTCATCGTCTCGATCAGCTGCAGACCGGTGTACGAGGTGTTCGTCAGCCGTGCCGTGTCCGCGCGCAGCTTCGCCGTCCGGGTCGCCCGCAGCCGTACGACGAGGCGCATGGCGACCACGTTGAGGAGGGCCACGCCGATGCCGACGAAGGTCAGCTGCGGGTCGTAGGTGTAGAGCAGCACGGCGTACAGCACGACGACGATCGCGTCCACGCCGGCCGCCGCGAGGTCGCGGGCCAGGGTCTCGGCGACCTGGTCGTTGGACTGCAGGCGCTGCACCAGGTCGGCGGGGGAGCGCTGGGAGAAGAAGGTGACCGGCAGCCGCAGCAGATGGCGCAGGAAGCGGGCGCTGGACAGGGTGGAGGAGATGATCCGGCCGTGCAGCAGGTTGGCCTGCTGGAGCCAGGTCAGCACCAGGGTGAGCAGCACACAGGTGCCCATCGAGGCGAACAGCACGCCCAGCAGGGACGTCCGGCCGCCGATGAGGAACGTGTCGATGTAGGTGCGGCTGAGTGCGGGCACCGTGGCGCCGACCGCGACCAGCAGCAGGCTGGCGAGGACGGCGGCGGGCAGGGTGCCGGCGGTGCCGCGCAGCCGGGCCGGCATCGCGCCGAGCACGCCCGCCTTGCGCCCGCCCTTGCTGAAGCCGTCGCCCGGCTCCAGCACCAGCACCACACCGGTGAAGGAGCCGTCGAACTCCTCCATGGGCACGAACCGGCGGCCCTTGGCGGGGTCGTTGATGTACACCCCGCGGCGGCCGAAGCGCCGGCCCATGCCGTCGTAGACGACGTAGTGGTTGAACTCCCAGAACAGGATGGCCGGCGCCGCGACCTCGGCGAGCGCGGCCAGGTCCATCTGCATGCCCTTGGCGGTCAGGCCGTAACTGCGGGCCGCCTTGAGCAGGTTGGAGGCGCGTGAGCCGTCCCGGGAGACTCCGCAGGCGATGCGCAGCTCCTCCAGCGGGACGTGCCGGCCGTAGTGGGCGAGGACCATGGCCAGCGAGGCGGCGCCGCACTCGACGGCCTCCATCTGGAGGACCGTGGGGGTGCGGACGGTGCCGCCGCGGGGCCTCGGCACCGGCCGCTTGGCGGGGGCGGCCCTTCTGCGGCCGCGGGTGTCCTGGCCGGTTCCTGTCTGAGGGCTCACGGCAGCAGCCAATCGATCGGACGCTGGTCGGCCAGCTTGACCGAGGCGGAGGCGAGGGTCATCGAGTCGAGCCCGAACGGCGGCCCGTCGGAGGTGGACCAGCGATAGCCGCTCTTCGTCGCCGACGTGTCCAGGAGCACCGTGACGGCCACCGGGCGGCCCTTGCGGGTGAACTGCTGGCCGAGCTGGCTGTCGCCGAGGAACGCGGCGATCGACTGGGCGGACTGCGCCTCGCGGTCCACCGACTTCACCCGGCCGCGCAGCACGCCGTACGTCTGGGTCGGCACCGAGGAGACGGTGAGGTCGACCGAGGCGTGCGCGGGGATGGAGGCGCCGTCCTCGGCGGGGACGTACACGGTCGCGTACAGCGGGTCCGAGGCGTGGGCGACCTTCTCCACGGAGGCGACGTTCGTGCCGGTCTGGATGATCTGCCCGATGGTGGCGGCGAGCGCGCTGACGCGGCCCGCGGCGACGGTGCGGACGACCGAGTCGCCCTGCACGGTACGGACCTTGAGCACGGGCGCGTTCGCGGGCAGCTGTTCGCCCTGTTGCGCGAGGACGGCCGTGACCTGGCCGGAGACCGGGCTCTGCAGGAGGTAACTGCCCTGGCCGTGCGTGAGGATGGCGGGCGCGCTCACCGTGGAGGCGACCGAACCGGTCACCGCCCAGACGGAGGCCGCGGCCATGACGACGACGGTGACCCCCAGCGCGAGCCAGCCCTGGGGACGGGCCAGGCGCACCGGAAGGTCCAGCTCTTCCGGCGACTGGAGCTTGGCGAGGGCCTGTTGGCGGAACTGCACGGGACTTCCCTCACCCGAGATGAGACAGCGTTACGACGAAGGGACGGGCACCCGCCGAGGGACCGAGGGAAACGGTCCGGCTCCCGCGGGCGGGCACCCGAGAGCCCCGGAGCCGGGAAACGGCTCCGGGACTTCGGTTGACACTGGGTGCGATCAGAGACCGGCGACCAGGTCGGTGACCGGCTGAACGTTCAGGCCGGTGACGCCCTCGACGGTGCTGATGCCGGTGTTGACCAGGCCGGAAACCGGGGCGATGCCGTTGACGGCGCCCGTCACGGTGTTGAGGGCGTTCACGGACAGACCGCCGGAGACGTTGTCCAGCTCGGCGTCCGAGATCTCGACGGTCTCAACCTGGGGGGTGGAGTTCATGATGGAACTTCCCTTCCTAAAGGATATTTCACAAGGGGGGAGCGGCCCCCTCTGGGGACAGACGGACGGCCGCGACCGCGGGCGGCCGACCCCCGTGGCCCGGAGGCCGCAGCGACCCTGCGGTGCGATGGATCAAAGCACGCACGCCGGGCGGGCTTCCAATCAATCCACGCGCTCACCAGGGCACTTGGCCCGGGAACGGGTTCATCCGTGCAGGTGTGCGCACGGCTTGTCGGCGACTCCTTCACAAGCCGCGCGGCATCGTCGCAATCGCTTGCTGGTCTTCCCCTTGTCTTACCGACGGCGAATCCGGCACTCCGCGCCAAAGCCGTGTCCGGAGACGCGGGGATGTGCAGATCCGTCGCCGTCGGTGACCCGCGTGGGTATTGGATGTGCAGATTCGCTGAAGCCAGGATTCCGTTACGCGCGCGAAACAGACCGTTACTGATCGGTGGCGGAACGTGTCGGATCGGAGTCGGTTGAGAGCCGACGGGGGAGCCGGAGCCGGCCGGGGAGCCGCCGGGCGTCAGTCCAGAATCGCGTACACGGTGCTCGCCCGGGCGGCGAGCGCCCCCGAGTCCGCGTCGGACAGTGTGACGTCCGCGAACGCCATCCGGTGGCCCAGTTTCGTCAGGACCGCTTCGATCAGGACATCCGCGCCGGTCACCGGCCGCTGGAACGACGTGGACTGCTGCACCGTCGTCATCGGCACGAAGGCGCCCCGCACGGCCGACACCGCGATCACCGTCGCCGTGTCGGCGGCCGCCATGAGCGCCTGCCCCGACAGCCCGCCGCCCTCCCGGGCCAGCCGCTGCGACCAGGGCAGACGCAGCACCGCCCGGTCCTCGCCGATACCTTCGACACTCAGCCCGAGATCGCGCACCCAGGGCGCGAAGCGGTCGGCGAGGATCGTGTCGGCTTCGGCGGTGGTCATCGTCATATGGGCGATTGTTCCCAGCCGCCCCCGCCACCACGCACACCGCGGCCGACCCTGGCCGATTCCCCCCACCCCGTACGGCAGTTGCGCCGCCCGTTTGAACACGGCGCGCGCCCGGTGCGTACGTACGGCCATCCAGGCGCCGAATCGAACTGCCCAAGAGCGGCAGACCCCCGTCCCCAGGAGGTCGAGAAGTTGAGTCACAAGCGAATGCCCAAGCGCAAGGCCGCGATAGCGGTGGGCGGTGTCGCGGCGCTCGGAGCGGCGGCTCTCCTGCTGCCCAACGCCATGGCGTCCCAGGACAAGAACGACACGAACGCCGCGGGCACCCTCGGCACCGCGCGGACCCTGAAGGCCTCGGACGCCTCCGGCCTCGCCGCCCAGCTCGAAAAGACCCTCGGCACCGCCTTCGCCGGCTCGTACTACGACAGCGCCAAGCAGCAGCTCGTCGTGAACGTGGTCAACGGCGACAACACCCTGACGGCCCAGGCGAAGAAGGCGGGCGCGATCGTCCGCGAGGTGCAGAACAGCACCAAGGCGCTCAGGACCGCCGCCGGGACGCTCAAGACCAGGGCGACGATCCCCGGCACCTCGTGGGCCGTCGACCCGCGCACCAACAAGATCCTCGTCACCGCGGACTCCAGCGTCACCGGCGCCAAGTGGAACAGGCTGCAGTCGACCGTGCAGAGCCTCGGCTCGAACATGGCGACCCTGAAGAAGTCCGCCGGCACCTTCAAGACCTTCGTCTCGGGCGGCGACGCCATCTTCGCCCAGACCCAGCAGGGCGGCGTCCGCTGCTCCCTCGGCTTCAACGTCACCGCCTCCGACGGCAGCCCCGCCTTCCTGACGGCCGGTCACTGCGGGGTCGCGGCCAAGGACTGGTCCGACTCGCAGACCGGCCAGCCGATCGCCACCGTCGACCAGGCGAAGTTCCCCGGCAACGACTTCTCGCTCGTCAAGTACAACGACAAGACCACCCAGGCGCCCAGCGAGGTCAACGCCGGCAACGGCCAGACCGTGCAGATCACCAAGGCCGCGGACGCCACCGTCGGCGAGACCGTGTTCCGCATGGGTTCCACCACCGGCCTGCACAACGGCCAGGTCACCGGCCTCGACGCCACCGTGAACTTCGCGAGCGAGACCGTCCCGGGCGGCACCGACACCGTCAACGGCCTCATCCAGACCAACGTGTGCGCCGAGGCCGGCGACAGCGGCGGCTCCCTGTTCACCCAGGACGGCAGCGCGGTCGGCCTGACCTCCGGCGGCAGCGGCGACTGCACGAGCGGCGGCGAGACCTTCTTCCAGCCGGTCACCGCCGCCCTCCAGGCCACCGGTGCGACGCTGGGCGCCGGCGGCAACGCGGGCAACGGCGGCGCGGGCGGCCAGTCCGGCTCCGCCGCCCCGTCGGCCTCGGCGAGCGACCCGGCCGGCGCCGGCGGCGCCCAGATCGGCGGCTCCGCCGACCCGTCCGCCTCGGCCACCGACCCGTCCGGCAGCGCCGGCGCCGGTGGCAGCGACCAGTCCGGCGCGGGAACCGGCACCGGCACCGGCGATCAGTCCGGCAGCGGCACCGGCGATCAGTCCGGCACCGGCACCGGCGATCAGTCCGGCAGCGGCACCGCGAGCACCGCGAACAACGGCTCGTCCGTGACCGGTTCGAACTGACCGCGAGCCGGACGGCCCACCCCCGCGCCCCGCCAGGCCCCACCCGCGGTTCCCGGCCGGCGGGGTCACGGTCCGGCCCTCCGGCGGGAGGGCCGGACTCCTCTCGTCGAGGTGAGTCAGAGAACGGGGCAGGCCCGCAGCAGCAGCACCGCCACGTCGTCCGCCCGGCCCCGGGCCGCCGTACTGTGCCGTACGACCTCGTCCGCCAGGTCCTCCAGCGGCCGCTGCCCGCACTCCGACAGCAGCCCGCCGAGGTCGACCAGCGCGTCCTCGATGTCGATGCCGGGGGACTCCACCAGACCGTCGGTGTAGAGGACCAGCACCGAACCCGGTGCGAGGGACACCTCGGTCGTCGGATACACGGCACCCGCGTCGATCCCGAGCAGCGGGCCGCCCGCCAGGTCCAGCACCCGCACCCGGCCGTCCGGCCGCCTGAGCAGCGGCGGCGGATGCCCCGCCCGCGCCATCACGGCCCGCCCGCGCGCCGGATCCAGCCGCAGATACAGACAGCTGGCGAACAGTTCCGCGCCGAGGTCGATCAGCAGCCGGTTGGTGCTGCTCATCACCTCGTGCGGCTCCTGCCCGACCGTGGTGTACGCCCGCACGCCGGTACGGATCTGCCCCATCAGGCCCGCCGCCGTCACGTTGTGCCCCTGGACGTCCCCGATCACCGCCGACGACAGCGGCAGCGTCGGCACCAGATCGTAGAAGTCGCCGCCGATGTCCATGCCGTGCATGGCCGGCAGATAGCGGGCGGCGGCCTCGATGCCGGGCGGCGGCGTCAGCGAGCTGGGCAGCAGGGCCTGCTGGAGGCCGTGCGCCAGCCGGTGCTTGGCGTCGTAGAGCCGGGCCCGCTCCAGCGCCTGCGCGATCAGCCCGCCGAGGGAGGTCAGTACGGCCCGCTCGTCGGCGGGGAAGACATGCGGCTCGGCGTACGCCAGCACGCACGTGCCCACCGGCCGGCCGGACGCGATCAGCGGCAGATACGCCCAGGCCGCGAAGCCGTCCGGGGTCTCGTGCCGCTGCGGATACAACCGCTCCAACTGCTCCCGCGAGTCGAAGAACGCGGGCACCCCGCTGGTCAGGGCATGGGTGCCCGGGGTGCGCTCGGCCAGCGGCAGCCCGTCGAACCGCTCGACGATGTGCGGGTCGTCGTACCCCCGGTGGCCCAGCACATGCAGCCGCCCGCCCTGCGAGCCGAGGATCACCATCGCCTGCCCGCCGACCGCCGGGGTCACCTCGTCCCACACCAGCCGCACCACGTCCTGCACGCCCACCGCCTCGGTCAGCGCGCCCGCGAGGCTCAGCACCTGCGAGATCGTCACCAGCCGGGAGGGCGCCGGACCGGCCCGCGGCGCCTCCTGAGCCATGTCCGCCACCGCCCCGGCCCGGGTGATCCGCACACTCAGCCCGCTGCGGCTGGGATACATCCGGAACGACAGCCACTCGCCCGGCGGACGCAGCGCCACGAACGACGTCACCTGCTGGCTGAGCAGCGCTCCCCGGTAACGGTCCTCGTACATCGGGTCGTTGAGCCAGGGCACCGACGCCCACGGCAGCGTCCCGAGCAGTTCCCCGGCCGTCCGGCCGAGCAGTTCGGTGGCGGCCGCGTTGGCGAACGCGATCCGGCCGTTGAGATCCAGCGACAGCAGCCCGCAGGGCAGCCGGGCCACCATCCGCGCCGCCTCGGCCGAACCCGCCGTGCCCGCCGCGACCGCCGGCACCGGCACCGCCAGCACGTCGGCCTCGGGGCCGAGCGGCCGGTTCTGTGCCGCGGCCCGTTCCAGCCGCAGCGCAAGCCGGTCGCAGGCCGCGGTCAGACCGGCGCGCTCCACGTCCGACAGCTCCGGCGGATGCGCACCCGGCCACGTCACGAACACCGCTCCGTACAGCCGGTTCTCGGTCGCCACCGGCATCGCGGCCAGCGCGAACGGGTACGGCAGCACCAGCGCGATCCGCGGATACCTGCCGGCCATCTCCTCCTCGCCGCCCACCCACACCAGCCGGCGCTCGCGCGCCGCGTCGGCGACCGGGATCCGCGCGCCCAGCCCGACCCGCTCCCACGGCGCCGCGAACGCCCGGGGCATGCCGGCGTGCACCGCCATCTCCAGGACCTGCTGGTCGGGTCGGAGCAGATACACCGCGCCGGAGTGGGCGCGCACCTCCTCCAGCATCGAGGCCAGCGCGAGCGACAGCACCGGCCGGGCGGCCACCGTGTCCTCGGCCGCCGGTGCCGGTACCGGCCCTGAGCCCGGCCCGTCGGACACGCCACCACCTCCTCGTACGGCCGCGCGTCGTGCCCCGGGCACCAGACTCCCTCGCGGGAGCGCGCCGCGCACGGCGAGCGCCCCCGGCCCCGCCCTGCTCGCCCGTGCCACGGAGCCGCTGGCCAACCGGTCCGCCCGGACATGTGCCGCAGACATCGGAAGCGCGGGCGGCGTACGGGCGCTCCGCGTGCGCCCCCGCGCACCCTGATGGCCGATTCTCCGCGCCCGTGAACACGGGACGCGCCCAAGAATGGGCAGGCGCTTTCCGCACCGACCGCACAGCGAGCGGGCGGGCGGGTACGAGGGGGCGGATCGCGACGGTGGGGCCGGGCGATGAGCGCGGGGTACGACGAGCTTGCGAGGGGGCGGGCAGTGATTCGGTTGCTTCTGGTGCACGACGCGTGTCTGGTGCGGGCGGTGCTGGCGGAGTGGCTGGGCCGGGAACCGGGGCTGGACGTGGACGACACACCGTGGCGCGGCGCCGCGGCGAGGATACGGTCGTCGTCGCCGGACGTGTGCGCGGCGGACCTGGACTGCGTCGACGGCCATGGCATACCGCCGCTCGGCGATCTGTCCCCGGCGCGGGCCGGGGCGGGCCGGCCGCCGGCGCTGGTGGTCATGGCCCACGCGAACCGGCCGGGCCTGCTGAAGCGGGCCGCCGAGGCGGGCGCCCTCGGCTTCGTCGACAAGGCGGGCTCACCGGACCGGCTGCTGCGCGCGATCCGCAGCGTCGCCGCGAGGGAACGTTTCGTCGACGCCTCACTGGGCTTCGGCTTCCTCAAGGCGGCCCAGATGCCACTGACCAGACGCGAGCTGAGCGTGCTGTCGCTGGCGGCCGGGGGCGCGTCGATCGCGGAGATCGCCGGAAGCCTGCACCTGTCGCACGGCACGGTCCGCAACTACATGGCGTCGATCACCCGCAAGACGGGCGCGCGGAACCGGATCGACGCCATACGCATATCGCGGGGGGAAGGGTGGCTCTGACCGGCACCGGCTAGCGGGGGAGTGCGGTCGGTGACGGGGGGCGTCCGGTGGTGAGCTGCCGGTACAGGGCCGAGGTGCGCAGCAGGTCGTCGTGGGTGCCGCAGGCGGTGTGCGCGCCGTCCATGACCAGGATCCGCCCGGCCCGGCGGGCCGAGCCGAGCCGGTGGGCGACGACCAGCAGCGTGCCGCCCGGCCGCTCGGCGAAGGCCCGCTCGGCGCGTGCCTCCGCCGCCGGGTCGAGATGGCAGGTCGCCTCGTCGAGCAGGGCGAGAGGGGCGGCGCAGAGATAGGCCCGGGTCAGCGCGATCAGTTGGCGCTCCCCGGCCGACAGCGCCGTCGGCTCGACCCGGGCGTCCGGCCCGCCCAGTGCCCGCAGCAACGGGGTCAGTCCGACGGAGTCGGCCGCGGCCAGCAGCTCGGCCTCCGGTACGGGGCCCGGCCGGAAGAGGGCCAGGTTCTCGGCGAGGGTGCCGCCGTGGACGTAGGCCTCCTGGGGAATGAGGACGGTCGCCCGCGGCGCGGGCACGGGGTGGCCGTGCACGCGGATCGTGCCTCGGTCCGGGGTGAGCTGGCCGGCGATCAGGCTGGTGAGTGTCGACTTGCCGATGCCGCTGGGGCCCACGACGGCCAGGTGGGCGCCGGTGGGCAGGGTGAGGTCGAGGCCGTCGAGGATCGGCTCGCTGGCGGGGCCGTAGGCGAAGGTGAGGGAGGTGAGGGCGAGGGCGGGCGCGGACGGGGGGCTCGTGATGGGCGGGCGGGTGCGGGTCCGTGGTGGCTGGTCACGCCCCGCGGCGGAGCCGCTGACGGACGCGGCTCCGCGCCCCTGGGCCGGTTGCGCCTCCCGGAGTCGAAGGGTGCGCGGTCCTCGGCTCGTCAGGCGGCGCAGCACCACCGTCAGGCGCGAGCCGCTCGTGCCGAGGCCGTGGACCAGGTTCTGGAGTGCGGGGAGCAGGGACTGGGTGACGTAGGCGAGCGCGCCGACCAGGGCGCCCGCGGTCACTCCGTGGCGCAGCAGCCAGGGGGCCGTGACCAGGAGCAGCACCACGGGCAGCTCGCCGCCGACGGCCAGCGCCGCCGTGCGCGCCAGGCTCCAGCGGGCCAGGGCGCGTGCGGTGGCCAGCTCGGCGTCGATCCGTCGCCCCAGGTCCGCCGCGACGCGCTCCTCGGCGCCGCACGCCGTGACGTCCCGCAGTCCGGGGCACAGCGCGCCCAGCTCCCGCGCGAGCGCCTCGTCGGTGGTGAGGAACGCCTCCTGACGGCGGGCCAGCGGCCGCAGGGTCACGACGAACAGGGCCACCCCGGCCAGCAGCGGGGGCAGCACGACGGTCAGCAGCAGAGGGGCCAGCGAGATCAGGCCGATCAGGGCGCCGGCGGCCGTGAACAGGAACGAGCGCGACACCATCACCACGCCCGCGAGCGTGTCCCGGGCCAGTTCCACCTGCTGGGTGAGCCCGGACAGCGCACCCGGGTCCGCCTCCCGCACCCCCCGCCCGACCACGGCGGTCACCAGCCGGTCCCGGGCCGGTTCGACCAGCTCGGCGACCACGCCGTAGACCCGCCCGGTCCCGTACGCCCCGGCGCACACGGCGAGCCCCGCCGCCCCCAGCCACCCCAGCCCGGTCCGTACGCTTCCGGCCAGGAACCCGGAGTCCAGCGCCCGCGCGAGCGCGTAACCGACGACAAAGGTCTGCCCCGCCTCCAGCACGGACCACGCCCCGAGCCGCACCAGGACCCGCCAACGGTCCCGCAGAAACCGGGCCGCCCGCCCGCGCAGCGGCACCGGACGCCCGCCGGCCGCATCCGCTGCCACCCCGCGCCGGTCCTCCTCACCGCGCACCCCGCTCAACTCCCTTCCCCGGCAAGGCACATGAAGCCCTCGGGCCGTTGCGTTCCGATGGCCGTCCGGCCCCATGCGCCTCCCATCAGCCCCGCTCCTCGCACCCCGGCGCGGCCCCGGCGTCGCTCTCCCCCTGCACCCCGAACACCGCCCGGTACGCCGCGTCCCGCCACAGTTCCCGGTGGGTGCCCAGAGCCCGGACGCGGCCGTCGTCCAGCCAGGCGACGCGGTCCGCGTGGGCCGCTGTCGTCGGGCGGTGGGCGATCAGGAGGCGGGTACGGGCCGGGCCGGAGGCCAACAGGCTCTGGGTGATGCGGTGTTCCGTGACCGTGTCGAGGCTGGACAGGGCGTCGTCGAGGATGAGGAGGCGGCTCTCGCGGACGAACGCGCGGGCGAGGCCCAGGCGTTGGGACTCGCCGCCGGAGCGGGGGGCGTCGGCGACGCGCGTCGCGTAACCGTCGGGCAGTCTGCGGACGAAGTCGTCGGCGTGGGCGCGCCGGGCGGCCGACCGGACGGCGGCCGGGCTCCGGTCGGCGAGCCCGAGGGCGAGGGCGTCCTCGATCGTCGTGCCCAGCAGGGCCGGGCGTTCGAAGGCGTAGGCGACCGCGCGGCGCAGCTCGTCGTGGGTGAGGCCGGGGAGGGGGACGCCGTCCAGCAGGACCTCGCCCGCGTCCGGGTCGGTGAGCCGGCCGGCCACCTCGGCGAGCAGGGACTTCCCGGCACCGGAGCGCCCGACGAGCGCCAGGGTCGTACCGCCCGCGACGGTCAGATCCAGTCCGTCGAGGACCGCGCGGCCGCCCCGGACGGCGGTCACCGCGCGCAGCTCCAGCCGGCCGGGTCCGGGGGGCAGACGGCGGGTGCCGTGGTCCGGGCGGGGTACGGCGGTCACCTCGGCGAGCCGGCCGGTCGCCGCGCGGGCCCGGGCGAGCGCGGTCAGCCGGCCGACGAGCGCGCCGACGCCGGTCGCGAGCACCGCGTACCGGGAGGCGGCCAGCAGGTCGCCGACCGACAGCCGGTGCCGGGCCAGCAGCAGCCCGGCCACCGCGAGAACCGCGAGGTTCAGCAGCGGTGCCACGGTGACCGCCTGCGCGGCGGCCCGCCCCTGGACCTGCCACATCCGCCGCCCGGCGCGCGAGAGTTCGGGCAGCGGCGCCAGGATGCGGGCCGTCTCCCGGTCCGCCACGCCCGCCGCCCGGATCGTCCGGGAGCCGCCGATCGCCTCGGCCAGCGCGCCGGCGATCCTGCCCTGCACCTGCTGGTATTCGGCCACGCATTCCGTCGTGTCCCGGGCGAGGGCACGCAGCAGCAGGGCCAGGACCGGCGCTCCGGCGAGGAACACGGCCGCCAGCCACGGGTCGATGACGCCGAGCGCCACCACGCCCCCGGCCGGCCCGGCGAGCGCGGAGAGCAGCACGGCCACCGCACCCGGCGCCGTCCCGGCCTGCGCGGCGTTGCCGACCCCGCGCGCCACCAGGTCCCCGGCGCCGAACCGGGCCGTCGCACGCGGGCCCAGCGCGAGGACGTGCCCGGTGACACGGCGGCGCAGCCAGGCGGTGGCGTGCGCGGTGGCCGTGCCGGTGAGCACGCCCGCGCAGCCGTCCAGCAGGGCGAGCAGCAGGACGACACCGGCACAGCAGGCGACCCAGCGGGCGGCCGGCGCATGGGCGAGGAGCAGGTCCAGGGTGTGGCCGAGGAGGGCCGGCAGCAGCAGGCCGGCGGCCGTGTCGGCCGTACTCACGGCGCACAGCGCGGCACAGCGGGCGCGGCCGTGGCGCAGCACCGCGCGCGACAGGGCGCGGCCGGCCGCCGAAGTGCCGCCGCCGGAGCGGGAGTCGGCAGGCGGCGCACCGGGGTGGCCCCGGACGGCCCCTCCCCGGCGGAAGGGGGCCGTCCGGAGCCGGTGGATCACCCGCTCGGTCAGAGACAGAGCAGAATGCTCGCGGCGGAGACGCAGGAGAGCAGGCTCACGGTGCTCGCGCCGCCGCCGTCGTGCTCGTCGGAGTCGAGGGTCTGAAGGTCGAGCAGTGCCATGGCAGGGTCCTTTCCTTGTCGGGGACGGGGGTTGGATCACGGCTCCGTCCGTGCGGAGCCGCGTGCGGGGGCCGCCGGTGGCGGCGCGAGGAACGGCAGGTGCGCGGTGCGGGGGTCGTCGCAGGCCGCGGCGAGCGCGAGCAGACAGCCCGCCGTACCGGTGGCGAGGTCCATGGACAGACGCATCATCTGGTGCCCGGGGAAGGCGAGTTGGCCCTGGTAGTCCATGGCGAACCAGCCGAGCCCCTCGATCTGCCGCGCCAGCCGCTCCCGGTCGGCGCCGGGCGCCGTGGAGCGGGCGAGGTGCAGGATCATTCCGGCGCGGCCCTGGAACAGTCCGGGCTGGGCGTAGAAGCGTGAGGTGGCGGCGGTGAGGATGCCGGTCCGGGCGCGGGCGAACGCCTCGTTGTCGGTGTGCGTGAGGTAGTCGTCCAGGACCAGGCCGATGCCCGCGCTGCCGTCGCCGAGATAGGGCAGCGTCCGCCGGCCCTCGTCCACCTCCAGGCCGCCGCCCGCCTTCTGGGTCACGCAGCAGTCCAGGTCACGGCGGAGCGCCACGGCCGCCGCGGCCAGATAGCGGTCCTCGCCGGTCTCCTGGTGGCGCCGCAGCAGGAACAGCGCCGGACCGCTCGCGCCGCGCAGCAGCCCGGCGCGCCGGCGTGGGCTGTCCGGCACGGGCTCGGCGAGCCGTCGTACGACGATGTCGGCGGCCTCGGCGGCGTGTTGCCGCAAGGACGGCTCGCCGGTGGTGTCCGCGAGCCGGCCGAGGACCAGGCCGAGTCCGGCGAGCCCGCCGTGCAGGTCGGAGGCGAGATTGCGCCAGTTCTCCCGCAGGATGCCGTCGACCAGGTCCAACGCCCGTTGCCGGTGGCCGAGCAGGTCGAGGACGAGGGCGACGCCGGCGAGGCCGTCGTACAGGCCGAGCGGGGTGCCGGGCGGCGGCGGGGCGGTGTGGTCGAGCAGCCAGCGCTCGCCCTCGTCGTAGCGGCCCGCGCCCGACGCCTCCAGGGCGTACAGGACCCCGGCCGCGCCGTGCGCGAGGCCGAGGCCGCCGCCGTCGGAGAACTGGGCGATGTCACCGGGGAACAGCCGGTCGTCGCGCTCCGGGGTGGCGGAGGCGAGGATCGCCTTCACCATCGAGTCGCGGCTGTACGGCCAGTCGCCCGGCACCACGGGCGGGGCGGTGCGGGCGCGTCGGCCGCCCGCCGTGTCCCGGGTGATCTCCGCGACGGCCTCGTCCAGGAACTCCCGGGGTACGTCCGGGAATTGGTCCGCGATGACGTCCGCGAGATGGGCGGCCTTGCCGCGGTCCACCACGAACAGCGTGGTCACGGGAAGGAACAGGGCGAGCCGCAGACAGGCCAGCGCATAGCGGTCCACGTCCGGGCCGCGGCGGTCCGGCGGGGCGAAGAAGCCGGGATGGGCGACGGTCTGCCGGGCGTTGTCGGCGGCGGGGGCGGCGGCCTCGAAGTCGATGAGATGCACGGTCTGTTCGTCCTCGGCCACCATGATGTTGAAGACGTGCAGGTCGTTGAAGACCAGCCCGCACGCGTGCACCGCCTCGACCGCCCGTTCCACCGCCGCGTGGATCCGCAGCGCCCACGCCGTGTACGCGGCGACCCGCGCCGGGTCGGGGTCGGGGGTGAGCAGCGGATGCCGCTCGGCGAAGAAGGAGTTGAGCGGGCGGCCCGCCAGGAAGTCCATGACCAGGAACCGGTGCTCGCCGAGCAGGAACCAGTCCCGCACCCCGGGCACCACACCGGTCCCGGCGGCCCGCTCCAGCGCCGCCTTCTCCCGCTCCAGCCGGGTCACCGCGTCCGCGCCGTCGGCCGCCAGCCCCGCGTGCGGCCGGGCCTCCTTCAGCACCACCTTGCGCCCGTCGCGGGTGTCGGTGCCGGCGTACACCCCGCCGCCGTTGGAGAAGTGCAGCGCCTTCTCGATGCGGTACGGCAGTTCGCCGACCGTCGTGGTGTTGCGGGCCGCGAGATGCGACCGGAGGAACGCGGGCAGGGTCACCCACTCGGGGACCTGGAAGGACGGCGCCCTGCGGTCCGGCACGAGCCTGCCCTCGCCGTCGGCCACCGCGAGGACCAGCGTGCCGCGCTCGTCGACGACGTACCGGCGGGCGAAGGCGCCGTAGCGGACGTAGAGCGGACCCTCGCCCCAGCGCAGGTCGGTGAGGATGTACGGCCCTTCGAACCCCGCCAGCAGGGCGCCCAGTTCGCGCAGGACCTCGTGCAGCCGCGTCTCGTCGGCCGGGTAGACGGTGACGAACTTGCCGCTGGTGTCGCGGCCCGCGTACTTGGCGTTGCGCAGATGCAGCAGCTGCGGGCCCGGCACGAACTTGAAGGGGATGCGGCGCGGTACGCAGTAGTCCCAGACGATCTCGGCGATCCGCTCCGCGTTCGCGGCGGTCGCCGAGGAGTGGATCTTCCAGCCTTGGGCCGGCGCCGGCAGCGGCGCGCCGTCCGCGCCGAGCGGGGTCAGATTCAGCCAGTCGCCGGAGCGGGACGCGTGCCAGCCGTCCGGAACGGTGCGGCGCGCCGCCGTGAACTGGGCGGTCTGCGCGCCGCCGGCGTCCGGGAGCCGGTCGGGCGTGTCGTAGAAGTGCCCGTCGGCCAGCGCGTACACCTCGTACCGCTTGTCCATGCCCCTCCGCCCTCGTCGTCCCCGGCACCCTCGGCGCCCTGTTCTCGGTCACCGGACCCTCGTCCCCGGTGACCGGAAGAGACACTCGCAGGCGTCGCACGGCCGCGGACAGTCACGACTGTCACGAGGTCACCGTGCGGAACTCACGGGTCAAGATGTGTTCGGCGGCTTTCGAGCGGATCCGGCCCGCGCGGCCCCGGGCGTTCGCCAGGGCCACCCGTAGCGTTCACAGGGGCTGCGCAGGAGCCTCACACGCGCTGTAATGGCGAACGTGGTGAGCGAGGGCGCGGCGGTCGGCGGCACGAGGACGGGGCCGGAGCGCGCCGCAGCCGCTCTCGACGCCCTCGGCGCCTCGCCCGGCACCCCGGACCGGCTCCACCGCGTCCTCGAACAGGCGCTGGTGTTCGCCGGCGCGGCCTTCGTCGGTGTGTACACGCCCGGCGACGATCCCGCGCAGCTGTCTCTCGCCGAATCGGCGGGTCTGCCGCGGACCCTGTACGGGCTCCGCGACGGCTACCCGGCCGCCGGCACGTCGCCGGTCGCCGAGGCCCACCGCACCGGCCGCCCGCGGTGGCTCGGCCCCGAGGAACTGGCCGGGTGCCCCGAGGCGCGGCGCACGCCCTCCCCGGACTTCTCCGTGGCCGTCCTGCCGCTCGACCCGCCGGGCGCGGGCGCGCTGGTGGCCGTCAGCGAGCGTCCGGGCGGCTTCGGCACCGATGACCGGGCCTGCCTGGAGCTGGTCGCCGGCGCGGTCGCCGTCCCCGCCCCGGCCGCCGCGGGGGAGCCCGGTGAGCTCTCCGAGAACGCCTTCGACCTGGCCATGGACACCGGCCGGGTCGAGGTCGGCGCCGCCATCCTGGGGCTGTTCGGGCTCGGCCGGGACTCCTTCGACGGCCGGGTGGAGACCCTGCTCGCGCGCGCCGTGCCCGAGGACCTGCCCGCGCTGATGTCCGTGGTCGAGGCCGACCACATGTCCATCGGCGACCGCGAGCTGGAGTTCCGCATCCTGCAGCCCTCCGGCGCGCCGCTGTGGCTGCGGCTGCGCGGCCGGCTGCTGTCCGGCGGGGAGGGCCGCCCGGCCCGGCTGGTCGGCACGGTCGCCGACGCCTCCACCCTGCGCTCCGACGTCACCGACGTGGCCCGGGTGCAGCGCCTGGCCGCCGCCCTCGCCACCGCCGGCACGGTCAAGGACGTCGGCCGGGCCGTCGTCGACGCCCTGCGCGTACCGCTGCGGGCCGACCGGATCGCGCTCGCCGAACTGGAGCACGACCGCCTCGTCGTCACCGTCCTCGACCCGCCCGAACCCGAGGCGTGGCCCGAGGTGTGGCGCACCGAATGGCGCACCGAGTGGCCCGACGCGCCGGTGCGCGCCATGCCCACGCTCGCGGCCGCGCTGCGCGAGGGCCGCGCCCGGATCTGGCCCGCCGGCAGCACCCTGGAGCCCGCCCTCGCCGAGGTCGGCCCCGGCGGCCTCGCCGTGCTGCCGCTGCCCGCCGCCGGCCGGGTGGCCGGCGCCTGCCTGATCGGCTGGGACGACCCGCACGACTTCGGGCCCGACGAACGCGCCCTGCTCACCGCCTGCGCCGCCCTGACCGGCCAGGCTCTGCTGCGCGCCCACGCCTTCGACGCCGAGCACGAACTCGTCGGCATGCTCCAGCGCACCCTGCTGCCGCGCCGCCTGCCCCGGCTGCCCGGCGCGGTCGCCGTCGCCCGCTACCTGCCCACCACCGCCGGGCTGGAGGTCGGCGGCGACTGGTACGACGTGATCCCGCTCGCCGACCACCACGTGGCCTTCGTCATCGGCGACGTACAGGGCCACAACGCGGGCGCCGCCACCCTGATGGGCCAGATGCGCACCGCGCTGCGCGCCTACGCCGCCGAGGGCCACACCCCGGACGTGGTCGTCGCCCACGCCAACCGGCTGCTGCTGGACATGGAGACAGACCTCTTCGCCACCTGCGCCTACGTCGACGTCGACATGGAGGAGGGCACCGCCTGGATCGTGCGCGCCGGCCATCTCGAACCGGTCCTGCGTCACCCGGACGGCAGCACCGAGATCCTGCGCACCGAGGGCGGGCCGCCGCTCGGCGTGACGGCGCAGGCGGACTTCCCGATGACCCCGCTGCGCCTGGCACCCGGCACGGTGGTCGCGCTGACCACCGACGGCCTGGTGGAGTCCGCGGACACCGACCTCGACACCGGCATGCAGCGGCTCGCCCACGCCCTGTCCGCCGCCGACCCCGCCCACCTCGGCCTGGTCGCCGACGCGCTGCTCACCGACGCCCACCGCGCCGACGACGTCGCCCTGCTGCTGATGCGCTACGACGGGATGGCCGTACGACCCCTGCGCGAGAGCTGGACGGTGTGGCGCGTACCGGAGGCGGTCCGGCACGCCCGCCGCTTCACCCGGCGCACCCTGCGCACCTGGGGCGTGAGCCCGGACACGCTCGACGCGGCCCTGCTGGTGGTCTCCGAACTCGTCACCAACGCCCTCGTGCACACCGGCGGCCAGGTCCGCCTCGACCTCAGCCTGGTCAACCACCGGCTCCGGCTGGCCGTCGCCGACGCCTCGCCGCGCAGCCCGGTCAAGCCCACGAGCATCGGCTGGGAGGCCACCGGCGGGCGCGGCATCCTGCTGGTGGAGGCGGTCTCGGCGGCCTGGGGGACGGTCCCGGTCAGCGGCGGCAAACAGGTGTGGGCCGATCTCGTGCCCGGCGGCTGACCCGCCACTCGGGTACGGGTACGCGCGCCCCCGGCAGGTCGAAGGGGCTCGCCCGGCGGCCGTGCCTAGGGTCGATCGGCGTGGCACACACCTTCGAAGAACTGGTCGCGAAGCAGCGCGCCGCCGACGCGGCCCAGCGCACGGTCGACGAACTGCGGGAGGCCTACGGCCCGCCGGCCGAGCGGGGTATGACGGGCGCTCAGTCGGAGACCTACGAAACGGCGCTGCGCGCCTCGCGGGACCTGGCCCGCGAGGCGCAGACCGCGCTGAGCGACTACGCGAGGGAGACCGGCCGCACGCGCGCCGACATCGAGGCCGAGGTGGTCCGGGCGGCCGCGGAGCCGCAGGAGACATGAGCGCAGCGGCAGGCGACACGAGCGGCGTCGGCCGTGGGGGCGGCGGGGAGGTGAGCCGCGCCGAGCGGCTCGTACGGGCGGCCGACGCCCGGCTGCCCGTCCTCGACGGCGGCCCGCTGCTGCGCAAGGCGTTCCCCGACCACTGGTCCTTCCTGCTCGGTGAACTCGCGCTCTACAGCCTGCTGGTGCTGTTCCTGACCGGCGTCTGGCTGACCCTGTTCTTCACGCCCGAGATGCGCGAGGTCGTCTACGCGGGCCCCTACGCGCCGCTGCGCGGGGTGCGCATGTCCACCGCCTTCGCCTCCACCCTGCACATCAGCTTCGACGTGCGCGGCGGACTGCTGCTGCGGCAGGCCCACCACTGGGCCGCGCTGGTCTTCGTCGCCGCGATCGGCGTGCACCTGCTGCGGATCTTCCTCACCGGCGCCTTCCGCCGCCCCCGCGAGCTGAACTGGGTGATCGGCCTGACCCTGTTCGTGGTCTCGCTCGCCGAGGGCTTCGCCGGCTACTCGCTCCCCGACGACCTGCTCTCCGGGACCGGACTGCGCATCGCGCAGGGCATCATGACCTCGATCCCGCTGGTCGGCACGTACGTGGCCTTCTTCGTCTTCGGCGGTGCGTTCCCCGCGCACGACATCGTCACCCGGCTGTACCCGGTGCACGTGCTGCTGCTCCCGGGCGCCCTGATCGCCCTGGTCACCGTGCATCTGATCCTGGTGGTCCGCCTCAAGCACACCCAGTGGCGCGGCGCGGGCCGCCGCGTGGACAACGCCGTCGGCAAGCCCTTCTTCCCCCAGTTCACGGCCTCCTCGGGCGGGCTGTCCCTCATCGTCTTCGGCGTCCTGGTGCTCCTCGCCGCACTCGCCCAGGTCAACCCGGTCTGGAACTACGGCCCCTACCGCCCCGACCAGGCCTCCACCGGCGCCCAGCCCGACTGGTACGTCGGCTTCCTGGAGGGCGCGCTGCGACTGATGCCGGCCTGGGAGACGAACCTCGCCGGACACACCCTGATGTGGAACGTCCTGCTGCCCGCCGTGGTCCTGCCCGGCCTGCTCTTCGCGGTGCTGTACGCCTATCCGTTCGTCGAGCAGCGCCGCACCGGCGAGTGGCGCCGCGAGCAGCACTTCTGCGACCGCCCGCGCGAACGCCCCGTCCGCACCGGCCTCGGCGTCGCGGGCATCGTCTGGTACGGCGTGCTGCTGCTGGCCGGCGGCAACGACGTCGTCGCGCAGACCTTCCGGATCTCCGTCAACGCCCTCACCTGGGTGCTGCGCGTCGCCGTCGTCGTCCTGCCCGTCCTCGCGTTCCTGGTGACCCGCTGGCTGTGCAGGGCCCTCACCGAGGCCGAGCGGGACCGGCTGGCGCAGGGCGTGTCCACCGGCGAGATCCGGCAGAACATCGCCGGCGGTTACGAGAGCGACCACGCACCCGTGGCGTCCTTCCGGCCCGGTGCCCCGCGCAGGCCGCTCACCGCTGCGCGTACTGGTACGCCATCCCGAACACCCCGCGAGCCAGCACCCCCAGACCGATGAGGAACAGCCAGAGTCCGTAGACCACCCCGCCGGCGCTCAGGGCGAACCCGAGCGCGGTGATGATCGGGAACATGCTCTCGTCCGGGAAGAACGCCACCGGTTCCGCCCCGTCGGCCACCTCCGCCTCCGCGCGGTCCTGCGCCCGGCTGCCCCGCCGCCGGTACTGGATCAGGCAGAAGAACGACACCAGCGCCGCCATCCCGCACGCGACGACCAGCGCGACCGTGCCCGTCTCGTCCCCGGACCACACCCCGTACAGCGCGGCGGACCCGCCGAAGAACAGCGCCACCCCGCCGAACAGCATCGACTCGGTCTTCATCCGGCCGTCTCCTCCCCGGCCCGGGCGGCCTCCGGATGGTGCAGGTCGAACGCGGGCGACTCCGAGCGGATCCGGGGCAGGGCCGTGAAGTTGTGCCGGGGCGGCGGACAGGAGGTGGCCCACTCCAGGCCCCGGCCCCAGCCCCACGGATCGTCGAGGGTGACCTTCTCGCCCCGGGCGGCGGTGCGCCAGACGTTGTAGAGGAACGGCAGCGTCGAGATCCCCAGCAGGAACGCGCCCGCCGAGGACAGGGTGTTGAGCAGGGTGAAGCCGTCCGTCGGCAGATAGTCCGCGTACCGGCGCGGCATGCCCGCCGCGCCCAGCCAGTGCTGCACCAGGAAGGTCAGCTGGAACGCCGGGAACAGCAGCCAGAAGTGCAGCTTGCCGAGGCGCTCGTCCAGCATCTTCCCGGTGAACTTCGGCCACCAGAAGTAGAACCCGGCGAACATCGCGAACACCACGGTGCCGAACAGCACGTAGTGCAGGTGCGCCACGATGAAGTAGCTGTCGGTCACGTGGAAGTCCAGCGGCGGGGAGGCGATCAGCACCCCGCTCAACCCGCCGAGCAGGAACGACACCAGGAAGCCCATGGCCCACAGCATCGGCGTCTCGAACGACACCGATCCGTTCACCATCGTCCCGATCCACGCGAAGAACTTGATCCCGGTGGGCACCGCGATCAGGAACGACATCAGGGAGAAGAACGGCAGCAGTACCGCGCCCGTGGCGAACATGTGGTGCGCCCACACCACCGCCGACAGCATCGTGATGGCGACGGTCGCGCCGATCATCGGCAGATAGCCGAACTGCGGCTTGCGGGAGAACACCGGCACGATCTCCGAGATGATCCCGAAGAACGGCAGTGCCACGATGTAGACCTCCGGATGCCCGAAGAACCAGAACAGGTGCTGCCACAGGATCGCGCCGCCGTTCGCCGCGTCGAAGACGTGCGCCCCGAACTTCCGGTCCGCCTCCAGTGCGAGCAGCGCCGCCGCGAACACCGGGAACGCGGGCAGCACCAGGATCGAGGTGAACAGCACGTTCCAGGTGAACATCGGCATCCGGAACATGGTCATGCCCGGCGCGCGCAGGCACAGGATCGTGGTGATGAAGTTGACCGCGGTCAGGGTCGTCGACACACCGGTGACCACCAGCCCCATCGCCCACAGGTCGCCGCCCGCCCCGGGCGAGAAGTAGGCGCTGTTCAGCGGCGCGTACGCGAACCAGCCGAACGCGGCGGCCCCGCCCGGCACCAGGAAGCCGGACACCACCATCAGCGCCCCGAACAGGTACATCCAGTACGACATCGCGTTCAGCCGCGGCAGAGCCAGGTCCGGGGCGCCGATCTGGAGCGGCATCACGGCATTGGCGAACCCGGCGAACATGGGCGTCGCGAACAGCAGCATCATGATCGTGCCGTGGACGGTGAAGAACTCGTCGTAGCCGTGCTCGTTCAGGAACTGGAGCCCCGGCCGGGCCAGTTCGGCCCGCATGGCGAGCGCCAACAGCCCGGCGAACAGGAAGAAGCAGAACGCCGTGACCATGTACAGCCGGCCGATCACCTTGTGGTCGGTCGTGGCCGCCCAGCGCAGCAGGGTCCGGCCGGGCCGCGGGGCGGGGGCCGTGTACCGTTCGACGGCCTCGCGGCTGTCGGACATCTGTGGTAGTTCGGTCATCCCGGGCGACGCTACTCCGGGTGCCCGAACGCCCCGCCCACGCCACGCCTGGGCACCGCCCGGCAAACCGCCGTCGATGTCCGGGGCGCAGGGGCCGGGGCGGTCGGGCGGTGCTCAGGCGTGGGTCTTGGCCAGCAGTTCCAGGACCTCGGCGGTGGTGCCGCTCTCGCCGAGCCGCGGGAAGATCCGCTCCACGCTGTTCGCGTGCGCCTCGGCGTCGGCGTCGGCCATCGCGTCGGTGGCGAGGGTGACGTGGTAGCCGTGCGCGTATGCGTCACGGGCGGTGGACTCCACGCCGATGCTGGTGGCGATGCCGGTCAGCACGATCTGCGTGATGCCGCGCCGGCGCAGCTGGACATCCAGGTCGGTGCCGTGGAAGGCGCTCCAGTTGTGCTTCGTGACGCGGATGTCGCCGGCGTGGCCGTTCAGTTCGTCGACGATGACGTCCCAGCCCTCGGGGAAGGCGAGGCCGCGGGCCTGGCGCTCGGTACGGCCGGGCACGACGTCCCCGCCGTCGGCCGAGAAGGAGACGCGGACGAGGACCACCGGGAGGTTGCGGGCGCGGAAGGCGTCGGCGAGTTCCGCCGTGCGCGCCACGACCTCGGGGCCGGCGTACGGCTGGGTGGGCATGGCGGCGATGCCGTTCTGGAGGTCGATCGCGACGAGGGCGGTACGGGGGTCGAGCGTGGTGAGCGACATGGTCGGTCAGGCCTTTCCGAGTGGTGCGGTGGGGGAGGGGGTGAGCCGGCCGGGGAAACGGTCCGGCAAGGTCGTCGCCGGCAACAGGACGGAGCGGGCGAGCGGGAACGGGGCCGGGCGCGGTACGGCCCGGGAGTCTCGGCGGGCAGGGCCCCGCAGGCGACGCTGATCGCGCCGACGGGCACCAGCGCCACGGCGCCACGGCGGTCATCGAGGAGTCGACCGGGTCAGGGGCGGATTGGTCCGCTCCGTGCGTCCGGCGGGCCCCGCCGCCACGGTCGTATCAGGGCTCCGACAGCCGGTCCATCAGCTCCAGCACCCTGAGGACGGCCTGCCGCTCCTCCTCGGTGTACCGCTCCTGGAAGGCGCGGGCCAGCCACTCGCTGCGCGCCTGCCGGTTGCCCTCCACGCGGGCCCGGCCGGCCTCGGTCAGCGTGACCAGCTGGCGGCGGCCGTCGGCCGGATCGGGGGCGCGCAGGATCAGCCCCTGCTGTTCCAGGGCGGCCAGTGTCGTCGCCATCGACTGCGGGCGTACGCCCTCGGTGGCGGCGAGCGCGCTGGCCGTGGCGGCACCGTGCTTGCCGACCAGGGTGAGCGCCGACTCCTGGGACGGACTGAGATCGGTGTCCTGCGCGACCTCGCGGAGCCGGCGCCGCAGCCGGCTGAAGACCACGCGCAGATCGCGCGCGGCGCGGGTGGCGGAGTCGGAGGTGTCGGCCATGCCCACCAGCGTAGGTCCGACAGTCGAAACTGTCCAGCTCGAACTGTTCAGTTCCGACTGATTGATTTGGCGTCCGCCGGCCGCGACTCGGCAGATGTGCGTGCCAGGCCCCGCGACGCCGGCATGATCCAAACGACACCCCCTAGCTAGATTGGCCGGGTGCGTCTGCTGATGATGTCCGACACCCACCTGCCCCGGCGCGCCAAGCGGCTCCCCGAACAACTGCTGGCCGAACTCCCGCGCGCGGACGTGGTGTTCCACGCCGGTGACTGGGTCGACACCGCCACCCTGGACCTGCTGGAGAGCCGCAGTCGCCGTCTGATCGCGGTCCACGGCAACAACGACGGCCCCGAGCTGCGGGCCCGGCTCCCCGAGGTGGCCCATGCCGAACTGGACGGCCTGCGCTTCGGCGTCGTGCACGAGACCGGTCCCGCCCAGGGCCGCGAGGCCCGCTGCGCCGCCCGCTTCCCCGACCTCGACGTGCTGGTCTTCGGCCACAGCCACATCCCCTGGGACACCACCGCCCCAACCGGCCTGCGCCTGCTCAACCCGGGCTCCCCGACCGACCGCCGTCGCCAGCCGTACTGCACCCACCTCACCGCGATGCTCGCCGACGGCACCCTCACCGACGTGACCCTGCACCGGCTGCCGCAGCGGTAGCGGCCCTGTGCCAGGATGCCGGGATGACCTCTGACAACGGCATACCGGGGGACGTCGTTCCGGCGGGTCGCATGGCCGGCAGCGAGCAGCCCGTGCTCGCCCTGCCCGGCGGACTTCAGCTGCGCCCCTGGCGCCCCGACGACGCCGGCGCACTGCTGACCGCTGCCCAGGACCCCGCGATCCGCCGGTGGAACCGGCTCGCCGTCGGCAGCCGTGAGGACGCGCTCGCCAGGATCGAGCGGATGCACGCGCGCTGGCGAGCCGAGACCTTCGCGGTGTGGGCCGTCGCCGCGCCGGGCGGACCCGCCGTCGGACTGTGCGCATGGGGCGACATCGATCTGCACGAGGGCAGTGCCGAGATCGTCTACTGGCTCCTGCCCGAGGCACGCGGCGGCGGCATCGCCGTCGAGGCCACGCGCAGGCTCAGCCAGTGGGCCCTCGACGACCTGGGCCTGCACCGCCTGCGCCTGTGCCACTCGGTCGCCAACCCGGCGTCCTGCCGGGTCGCCGAGAAGGCGGGATACACCTACGAGGGCACCCAGCGCAGCGCCCTCCTGCACGCCGACGGCTGGCACGACCAGCACCTGCACGCACGCGTGGCGGGCGACACCGCGTAGCGGGGCGCCGCCGCGGGGCGGCGAACTCGTGGCGCGGCCCCACGACTCGCCCCACGACCTGCCCACGCCCTGCGCCAAGCGCTGCTGCGCGACCCGCGCTTCCCGGACGCGGTGGGCCCTCTCACACGGCGGGCGGATGGATGGCCCCGGCGGTCGTGGTCAGCGGTGCGCCGGAGCCGCCCCAGCGCAGGGCGACGATCTCGGCGGCGACGGACACCGCGACCTCCTCGGGCGTACGGGCCCCGAGGTCCAGCCCGAGCGGCGAGCGCAGCCGGGACAGCTCGGCCTCGCCCAGACCGGCCTCGGCGAGCCGGGCGCGCCGCTCGTCGTGGGTCTTGCGGCTGCCCATCGCGCCGACGTAGGCGGCCGGGCGGCGCAGGGCCTCCTCCAGCAGGGGGACGTCGAACTTCGGGTCGTGGGTGAGGACGCAGATCACCGTGCGGTCGTCGGTCCGCGTGCCGGCGAGGTAGCGGTGCGGCCAGTCGACCACGACCTCGACCGCGGCCGGGAAACGCTTCGGCGTGGCGAAGACCGGGCGGGCGTCGCACACGGTCACCCGGTAGCCGAGGAAGTCGCCGACGCGGGCCACCGCGGCCGCGTAGTCGATCGCGCCGAAGACCAGCATGCGCGGGGGCGGCGCGAACGACTGGAGGAACACCGTCACATCGTCCTCGCGGCGCTCGCCGTGGGGCCCGTAGTGCCGCATCACCGAGGCGCCGAGGGCGAGTTCGCCGCGCGCGTCGGCGGTGACGGCGACATCGAGGCCGGGCGCGCCGAGTGTGCCGTCGGCCCGGTCGGGCCGGACGGCGAGCGTGGCGCCGCGCGGCGCGGGCCCGTCCACCACCGTGGCCGCCGTCACCGGCTCGCCCGCCGCGACGGACGCGGCGACCGCCCCGAACGCCGGATCCGACGCGGGAGTCACCGGCCGCACCAGCAGCGTGATCTCGCCGCCGCAGGTGAGGCCGACCGCGAAGGCGTCCGCGTCGCTGTACCCGAACGTCTCCAGCCGCGCCTCGCCGCTCGCCACGACCTCCCGCGCCAGCTCGAACACGGCCCCCTCCACACAGCCCCCGGACACGCTCCCCACCACCTCGTCGTCCGGGCCCACCGCCATCGCGGCACCGGGACCGCGCGGGGCGCTGCGGCTGACGGCGACGACCGTGGCCAGCCCGAACGGGGCCCCGGCCGCGTGCCAGCGCGCCAACGTCGGCAGAATCTCCCGCACGCTCCACTCCTCTCCCCGCCCCCGCGTGAACACCGCCCGCCGGGTCGGCACCGTGGAGAAAGCGACCCAATGACGGCCGTACGTCACATTACGGCCGCGTCCGGGGTGCGGCGAGCGCGGCGGAGGGGGTTTCGTTGAACGTTAATCCATTGCCGCCGGGTAGCGGAGTCTGCTGCACTGCGCGGGTTCCGACGTACGTCACACAGGAAGGTCCAGCGATGCGCGCTGCGTGCATGTCCGCCCAGGAAGGAATCCACCCCATGCCGAAGGACATCACGCTCAGTGCACCTGCTCAATCTCGGAATTCTCGCCCATGTCGACGCCGGTAAGACCAGCCTGACCGAACGGTTGCTGCACACGGCCGGGGTCATCGAGGAGATCGGCAGCGTCGACGACGGGAACACCCGGACCGACACGCTCGCGCTGGAACGGCGGCGCGGCATCACGATCAAGTCCGCCGTCGTGTCGTTCCCGCTCGACGGCGTCACCGTCAACCTCATCGACACCCCCGGTCACCCGGACTTCATCGCCGAGGTCGAGCGCGTGCTCGGCATCCTCGACGGCGCCGTCCTGGTCGTCTCGGCGGTCGAGGGCGTCCAGGCGCAGACCAGGGTGCTGATGCGTACCCTGCGCCGACTGGGCATCCCCACGCTGATCTTCGTGAACAAGATCGACCGGCGCGGCGCGAACGGCTCCGCCGTGCTCGACCAGCTGTCCCGGCGGCTGGCCGTGCCGCTCGTCCCGATGGGCCGCCCCGCCGCGAGCGGCACCCGCGCCGCCCGCTTCGTGCCGGGCCTCGCCCCGGCCGCCCCGGAGGTGCTCGCCGAGCACGACGACGAACTGCTCGCGGCCTACCTCGACGGCGGAATCCCCGACGGCCGTCTGCACGAGGCCCTCGCCGCCCAGACCCGCAGCTCCCGTGTCCATCCCGTCTACTTCGGCTCCGCGATCACCGGCGCCGGGGTGCCAGAACTGGTCGGCGGCGTCGAACGGCTGCTGCCCCGCGCCGGCGGCGACCCGCACGGCCCGCTGTCGGGCACGGTCTTCAAGGTCGAACGCGGCTCGGCGGGCGAGAAGATCGCCTACGCGCGGCTCCGCACCGGCACCCTGCGCGTGCGCGACCGCGTCCCGTACGGCGCCGCCCGCCGCGTGACGGGCAGGGTCACCGCAGTGAGCGTCTTCGACGGCGGTACCGACACCCGGCAGGACCACGCCGGTGCCGGGCGGATCGTCAAGGTGTGGGGCCTCGACGGCATCCGGATCGGGGACACGCTCGGCACGCCCGGACGGGCGTACGAGCACCACTTCGCGCCGCCGACCCTGGAGACCGTCGTCCTCCCCGGCCCCGGCACGGACCGGCGCACCCTGCACCTGGTGCTCACCCACCTCGCCGAACAGGACCCGCTCATCTGCGTCCGCCACGACGAACGGCGCGGGGAGACCTCCGTGTCCCTCTACGGCGAGGTCCAGAAGGAGGTCGTCCAGGCCACCCTCGCCGAGGAGTTCGGCCTGGAGGTCGCCTTCCGCGAGACGACCACCCTGTGCGTCGAACGGCCCGTCGGCACCGGGCACGCCGTCGAGTTCAACAACAAGGACGGCAACCCGTTCCTCGCCACCGTCGGCCTGCGCGTCGAGCCCGCACCGCCCGGCGCGGGCGTGGCGTTCCGGCTGGAGGTGGAGCTCGGCTCGATGCCGTACGCCTTCTTCAAGGCCGTCGAGGACACCGTCCGCGAGAGCCTCGGCCAGGGGCTGCACGGCTGGCAGGTGCCCGACTGCACGGTGACCATGACCCACAGCGGGTACTCGCCCCGGCAGAGCCACGCCCACCAGGGCTTCGACAAGAGCATGTCGAGCACCGGCTACGACTTCCGGGGCCTGACGCCGCTCGTGCTGGCCGAGGCGCTGCGCCGCGCGGGCACCGTCGTGCACGAGCCGGTGCACCGCTTCCGGCTCGACGCCCCGGCGGACACGCTGGGCGCACTGCTGCCGGTGCTCGCCCGGCTCGGCGCCGTACCGGAGAGCACCGCCGCGGCCGGGGCCGCCGCCGTGCTGGAGGGTACGGTGCCCGCCGCCCGGGTGCACGAGCTGCAGCAGCGGCTGCCCGGGCTCACCCGCGGCGAGGGCGAGCTGGAGACGGCGTTCGACCACTACGCGCCGATCACCCGGGGCGCCGTCCCCGAGCGGCCGCGCACCGACCACAACCCGCTCCACCGCAAGGAGTACCTGCTGAACGTGATGCGCAGGACCGGGGACGGGACGGCATGAACTGACTGTGAGTCAACTTACTTATGGGTCAGGTGGTATTGACGCGGCTTTCGGCGGGCCGGACTGTGGTGGACATGTCGAACACCCGGGCACGTCTGCTGGTTGTCCTGGTCGTCCTCAGCGGATTCCTGACGGTGGCGGGCGCCCCGCCCGCCACCGCCGCCACCTCGGCTCTCCCCTCCGACTCCCTCTGGTTCGACGGCTCCGCGCTCACCGTGCAGAACGGCCGGTTCACCGACGGCCGGGGGCGCGAGATCGTCCTGCGCGGCTACAACGTCTCCGGCGAGACCAAACTGGAGGAGAACAGCGGCCTGCCGTTCGCCTCCGTCGCCGACGCCCGCACGTCCGCGACCGCGCTGCGCGCCCTCGGCGGCGGCAACGCGGTCCGCTTCCTGCTCTCCTGGGCCCACGCCGAACCCGTACGCGGCCAGGTCGACACCGCCTATCTGGCCGCCGTCACCGACCAGATGCGCGCCTTCCTGGACGAGGGAATCCGCGTCTTCCCCGACTTCCACCAGGACCTCTACTCCCGCCACCTGTTCAACACGGGCAGCTGGTACACCGGCGACGGCGCCCCCAAGTGGGCCGTGGACGCCGGGAGTTACCCCGCCGAGTCCTGCGGCGTCTGCCTCTTCTGGGGCCAGAACATCACCCAGAACGCGGCCGTGCAGAAGGCCCAGTACGACTTCTGGCACGACACCCACGGTCTCCAGGACGCCTTCCTCGCCACCGCGCGGACGGCCATGGCCTACCTCCAACAGCACCTGACCGCCGCGGAGTTCGCCGCCGTCGCCGGATTCGACCCGTACAACGAGCCCTACGCCGGAAGCTACGACTCCGGGCAGACCTCCCGCGCCTGGGAACGCGATCTGCTGTGGCCGTTCTACGTGAGGTTCCGCGCCGCCATGGACGCCGCCGGCTGGCAGGACAAGCCCGCCTTCGTGGAGCCGGGCCTCTTCTGGAACTCCAACATCTCCACCCAGAAGCAGGAGGGCGGCCTGCTGGACGCGGGCACCCTCGGCCCGCGGTACGTCTTCAACACGCACTTCTACGACCAGAAGGCCATCTCCGGGATTTTGATGTGGGGCAAGGCGGCCGACGGCCAGTACGCCTCCGACTTCGCCGCCGTCCGCGACCGCGCCGCCTCCGCCGGTACCGCGGCCCTGGTCAGCGAGTTCGGGCACCCCTTGTCCGGCACGGTGTCCGACAAGGCGCCGACCGTCCTGAAGGCCATGTACCAGTCCCTCGACTCCCGCCTGCCGGGGGCGAGTTGGTGGTCGGACCCCGCCGCCTCGGGCCCGGTCCTGTCCGGCACCCAGTGGCAGTGGGACATCTACAGCGGCCGGCACCACGAGCTGATGAACGGCAATCCCGACAAGGTGCAGACCTCCGGCGACGCCTGGAACGGCGAGGACCTCTCCGCCGTGGACCTGGACGGCTCCGGCGACGTCACCCTCCGGCAGGACGCGCGGCTGCTGGACCGCCTGTACCCGAGCGCCACGGCCGGTACGGCCCTGGCCTTCACCTACGAGGACCGCTCCCGCGACGGCTCCACCACCCTCACCTGGAACCCGGTGCCCAGCAGCCTGCCGCACGTGGCCCAACTGGTGGGCTCCGGCCGGTACGGGCTGCTCGTGTGGCGCTCCGGGGACGGCACCGCGCCGACCGAACTGCACCTGCCGGCGTCCTTCCCGGCCGCGTCGACCACCGTCGTCTCCGACCTCGGCACCGTGTACGCCCCGCCCGCCTACACCGGGGCCGGCACACCGGTCGCCCTCGCCCCCGAACCGGGCGGCACCGGAAGCCGCCGGCTGCTGCTCGGCGACACCGACTCGGGCGTCCTGCACTACGCGCTGGTGACCGACGGGGCCACGTCCCCCTCGGCGGACCTGCTGAGCGCGGCCCGCTCCGAGCTGGCCGCGTGGGCGGCGGCCCACTTCTGAGACACCCGTGACCCCTGACGAGGAAGCCGAGCGGCCCCCGTGGAGAGTGGGGTCCCCCCGGAGGCCGCCGGCGCTCAACTCCCCGTCGGGCCCGTCCAGTCGGCCTGGACATGCCCCAGCCGGACACGCTGCGGATGGTCGCCGACCGGTACGGACAGCACCTTCTGGCCGGTGGCGAAGTCGATGGCCGTGACCTGGTCGGCGCCGGCCTCCGAGATGATGCAGTCCTTGCCGTCGCCGCTCACCGTCGCCCAGTACGGCGTCGAGGCGGTGATGAGCGGGCCGACGTCGAAGGAGGCCCGGTCGACCACGGTCGCGTAGTTGTCCATGGTTCCGGCGACACACAGCTTGGTGCCCTCGGGGTTCATCGAGATGCCGTGGTGGCGCGAGTCCAGCAGCCAGGTGGTGCGGTCCGGGTTCGTCGCCGGGTTCGCCGGCAGCGTCTTCACCCGGGTGATCCTGTCCGCGGCCACGTCGTACTCCAGGAAGCCGTTGAAGAACGACACCTGGAAGTACAGCTTGGACCAGTCGGGCGTGAAGGCGGCGGGTCGGACCGCGCCGGAGAAGTCCTTGAGCCCGATCGCGTCCAGCCGCTGCCGCATGTCGATGGTCCTGACCTGCTTGAACGTCGTCGCGTCGACGATCGTGATGTGCCGGTCGCCCTTGGTCCAGTCCCAGCCCGGATCGTCCAGGGAGGTCGTGACCTCGCCGATGGACATGTTCCAGAGGTACTTTCCGCCGTCGGTGAAGAAGTTCTCGTGCGGCTTGTCCCCGGTGGCGAACTCGCCGAGTTCCCTGCCGGTGTCGATGTCCAGCACCTGCACCTTGTTCGCGGTCGACGCCGACACGGCGACCCGGGTGCCGTCGGGGGAGACCGCCATGTGGTCGGCGCGGTAACCGGCCACCGGGAAGCGCCAGTTGATCCTGTCGGTGGCCAGGTCGATGGAGACCACGTCGGCGAAGCTCGGCCGGGAGACGACCACGGACCTGCCGTCGGGCGTGGAGTACATGTCGTCCACGTACTGGTCGTGCCCCTGGCCCACCTCGTTGCGGATGGACGTGTAGTAGATCCACTTGATCGGGTCGGCGTTGATCTCGGCCAGTCGCGCCGCCTTGTCGGGGACGACATCGATCCGGCCGATCTTCGCGAAGTCACCCGTGGACCTGATGACGTCGGCGGTGCCGTCCCAGTTGTTGCCGACGAACATCACCTCGCGCAGACCGTGGGAGCCGGCCGTGGCGGCGGAGGCGGCGGTCGCCGGACCGGCGACGGTCAGGACGAGCGCGGCGGCCACGGAGCACAGGTGCCTGGTTCTGGAGGCAGGCATGACTGCTCTCCTTCCTCGGGGGGAGAAGTCTGAACACGCGTGCTTTCACAGTGAACTTACTGAAAAGTAAGGAGGGGGTGGGTTACTCGACAAGAGGTGTGCACGACAGGATTGAGAGCCGGTGCGGTGAGGGCGGGCCGGCGGCGGGGAGACGGAGGGGGACAGGTGGCGGGAAGGCTCAGGGCGCCGACGGGCCGCTACGGCGGCCGGTCCGCCGAGGCACGGCAGGCCGAACGGCGCCGGCGTTTCCTGGACGCGGCCCTGGAACTGTTCGGCGGACCGCCCGGCTACCGGGGCACGACGGTCGCCGCACTCAGCCAGGCCGCCGGACTGTCCACGCGTCAGTTCTACGAGGAGTTCCGCACCCTGGAGGACGTCCTCGCGGCGCTGCACCTGGAAGTCAACGGCTGGGCCGAGCAGGCGGTGCTGGACGCCCTCGGCGCGGCGGACGGGCTGCCGCTGGCCGAGCGGGCCACGGTGCTCTTCCGGGCCTACGCCCGCGACGTGACCTGCGATCCGCGCCGTATCCGCATCGCCTTCGTGGAGATCGTCGGCGTCAGCTCCCGGCTGGAGGAGCAGCGGCTGGCCCGCCGGGCCCGCTGGGTCGACCTCATCCGCGCCGAGGCGGACGCGGCCGTCGTGCGCGGCGAGGCGGCGCCCCGGGACTACCGGCTGGCGGCGACGGCCTTCATCGGCAGTGTCAACGGCCTGCTGCACGACTGGAGCGCCGGCTGGGTGGACGCCACGCTCGACGAGCTGGTGGACGAGCTGGTGCGGCTGCTGCTCGGGATGCTCCGGCCCGAGGGCTGGCGGACCCGCACCTGACGGCCGGGGCGCTGCCTGAGCCCCCGGCTGCTGATCGCCTGTCGGCGCAGGTCAGCGCCGGTCCGTGCCGTTCGGCGCGCGGGATCGGCCCGGAGCTGGTCTGCTGGTGCGGGGGCGTCGTACCCGTGCGGTACCCGTGCGCCGGGCGGCACGGCCACCGCGAGACATGGGAGAGCGGGAAAGCGGGAGAGAGGGAGTGTGATGAGCACGTATCGAGTCGCGCAGGTGAGGGGCGCGGGCGGCGCGTTCGAGCTGGCCGAGCGTCAGGTGCCGGAGCCCGGGGCGGGCCAGGTGCGCATCGCCGTCGAGGCGTGCGGCATCTGCCACAGCGACGCCATGTTCGTGCACGCCGCGGTGCCGGGCATCACCTTCCCGGAGGTCCCCGGGCACGAGATCGCCGGCCGCGTGGACGCGCTCGGCGAGGGCACCCAGGACTGGGGCTGGCGGATCGGCGACCGGGTGGCGGTCGGCTGGTTCGGCGGCAGCTGCGGCCACTGCACGCCCTGCCGGCGGGGCGACTTCATCGTGTGCGCCAACCTCAAGGTGCCCGGCTGGGCCTACGACGGCGGCTTCGCGGAGAAGATGATCGCGCCCGTCGACGCCCTGGCCCGGATCCCGGACGCGCTGGCGGCGGGCGACGCGGGCCCCATGGCCTGCGCCGGCGTGACCACGTACAACGGCCTGCGGCACAGCTCCGCCCACCCCGGGGACCTGGTCGCGGTGCTCGGCCTCGGCGGCCTCGGCCACCTCGGGGTGCAGTACGCGGCGGCGATGGGCTTCGAGACCGTGGCGATCGCCCGCGGCGCCGAGAAGGCCGACTTCGCCAAGCAGTTGGGCGCCCACCACTACGTGGACAGCACCGCGGGCACCCCGGTCGCCGAGGCCCTGCAGTCCCTGGGCGGGGCGAACGTCGTGCTGGCCACCGCCGGGAACTCCGGCGCCATCACGGCCACCGTGGACGGTCTCGCACCGCGCGGAGAGCTGGTGGTGATCGGCGCGGACCCGGAGGCCATGGGCATCAGCCCGCTCCAGCTGATCATGGGCGCCCGGGTCGTGCGCGGACACCCGTCCGGCACGGCGCAGGACGTGCAGGACACCATGGAGTTCAGCGCCCTGCACGGCATCCGCCCGATGACCGAGACGGTCCCGCTGGACGACGTCGACGGCGCCTTCCAGAAGATGATGGCCGGCAAGGCCCGCTTCCGCATGGTCCTCACGAACGGCTGACCCGGGCGACGCCGCCCCGGGCCATGGCGGGATCCTTCCGGGCGGCGACGACCGAGAGCGGCCCCGGCGGCACCCCCAGCCGTCTCCCGGTCGCCCCGCGGCTGCCTGTGCGAATGTGCCCCGGCCGGGCGGGTCAGCCCTCGGCCAGCCGCTCCAGTGCGGCCAGGACCGGGGCCGCCCCGTCCTCCGCGCGGATGCGGGCGGCCAGGGAGCGGGCCCGTTGCCCGTACCCCGGCCGGCGGGTGGCCCGCAGCAGGGCGCAGGAGAGGGCGTCCACGGTGAGGCGACGCAGCGGTACGGCGGCCGGGGCGACGCCCAGCGCGACCAGGCGGGCGGACCAGAAGCCGGCGTCGAACTGGATCGGCACCGGCACGGCGGGCACCCCGGCGCGCAGGCCCGCCGCGGTCGTACCCGCACCCGCGTGGTGGACCACGGCGGCCATGCGCGGGAAGAGCAGCGCGTGCGGCACGTCGTCGATGGTCAGCATGTCGTCGCCGTCGGCCGCGAGCCCGCCCCAGCCGCGCTGGATCACCCCGCGCAGCCCGGCCCGCCGCAGCGCCGCCACCACCTGGGCACTGAGCCGTGCGGCGTCCGGCACCGTCGCGCTGCCCAGCCCGACGAAGACCGGCGCCGGACCGGCGTCGAGGAACGCCCTTACGGCAGCTGGTAGTTCATCCTCGGTGTCGTACGGCCACCAGTAGCCGCTCACCGCCAGCCCCGGCCGCCAGTCCCGGGGCCGGGGCACCACCAGCGGGCTGAAGCCGTGGTGCACCGGCCACAGCCGCCGCTCCCGGGCCCGCAGCGCGGCGCCGGAGCGCACCGGGGGCAGTCCGAGCCGCCCCCGCACGCCGGGCAGGGCGCCCGAGAAGATGTGTTCCGTGGCGAGGCACACCCCGTGCCCGGCGACCCGGTTCACGACCGGCCCCCAGGAGCCGCCGCCGAGCGCGGGAGGCGCGAACTCCCGTGTTCCGGCGAGGGGTTGGAGGTACACCCCCATGCTCGGCAGGCGCAGTCCCTCGGCGATCGTGTGGCCGAGCGGGGCGAGCGAGGCGGACAGCAGCAGTACCTCGCTGTCCCGGGCCGCCATGAGCAGGTCCTCCGTCATCCGCCCGACCAGCCGGCGCGCCATGTCCGCGAGGCGCAGCAGCTTCGTGGCCTCGCCGGTGCTGCGGTGCAGGCCCCGGCCGCGCGGCGACTCCAGCTCCGCCCGGGGGTCGACCGGCAGCGGGTGGAAGCGCACGCCCGAGCCGCGGAGCAACGGCTCGAAGCGGGCGTGGGTGACCAGGGTGACCTCGTGCCCGGCGCGGGCGAGTCGGTGCCCCAGTCCGGTGTAGGGGGCGACGTCGCCCCGGGATCCGGCCGTCATGATCGCAATGCGCACGATGACCCAGTATGGCGGCACGACCCCCCGCGCGGGACCCAACGGCCCTGCGGGTACACCTGGTTCGCCCGCGTCGCAGCCGTTGACTTCACCCCCGGGCGGCTCTACGGTCGGCCCGCGACACGTTCGGATTGTCGATCTGTGTTCGAAATATCGACCATGTCGGCCATGTCGACGATACCGACGACCAGACCGGTCGACGTATCGATCAGCGTGGATTCCGTTCCGCACGCGGAGGCGCCGATGTATCCCCCACCCCCTCCGACCGCCCAAGGCCTGCTGCACCGGTGCAGAGCCGGCGCCGTCCGCGCGCTCGTCCTGGCGCTGACCGCGGCCGCCGCCCTCCTCTTCGCCCAGCCCGGCCCCGCCCGGGCGGCGACAGTCCGGCAGATCGCGGTGCCCGCCGTGCCGATGGGCTGGGCCTCCTGGAACAGCTTCGCCGCGAAGATCGACTACAACGTCATCAAACAGCAGGCCGACGCGTTCGTCGCGGCCGGTCTGCCCGCCGCGGGCTACCGGTACATCAACATCGACGAGGGCTGGTGGCAGGGCACCCGCGACAGCGCCGGCGACATCACCGTCGACACCGGTGAGTGGCCCGGCGGCATGAGCGCCGTCGCCGACTACATCCACAGCAAGGGCCTGAAGGTCGGCATCTACACCGACGCCGGCAAGAACGGCTGCGGCTACTACTACCCGACCGGCCGCCCCGCCGCCCCGAACACCGGCAGCGAGGGCCACTACGACCAGGACATGCTCCAGTTCGCGAAGTGGGGCTTCGACTTCGTCAAGGTCGACTGGTGCGGCGGCGACGCCGAGGGCCTGGACGCGAAGACGGCGTACACCTCGATCAGCTCCGCCGTCACCAGGGCGACCGCGGCCACCGGCCGCCCGCTCATCCTGTCCGCGTGCAACTGGGGCAGGCGGAACCCCTGGAACTGGGCGCCGGGCCTCGCCACCATGTGGCGCACCAGCACGGACATCATCTACTACGGCAACACGCCCTCCCAGGCGAACATGCTGTCCAACTTCGACCAGGCCCAGCACCCGGCCGCCCAGCACACCGGGTACTACAACGACCCCGACATGCTGATGACCGGTATGCCCGGCCTCACCGCCGCGCAGAACCGCACCCACATGGCCCTGTGGGCGATCTCCGGCGCCCCGCTGCTGGCCGGAAACGACCTGACGACGATGACGAGCGCGACGGCCGGGATCCTCAAGAACCCCGAGGTCGTCGCCGTCGACCAGGACCCGCGCGGCCTCCAGGGCGTCAAGGTCGCCGAGGACACCACCGGAGTCCAGGTCTACGGCAAGGTCCTGTCCGGCACCGGCAACCGGGCCGTCGTCCTGCTGAACCGCACCTCCGCCGCGCGGAACATCACCGTCCGCTGGTCCGACCTCGGACTCACCGGTGCCTCGGCGACGGTGCGCGACCTGTGGGCGCGCTCCACCCTCGGCTCGTACGCGACGAGTTACACCGCCGGTGTCCCCGCGGGCGGCACGGTCATGCTCAAGGTCAGCGGCACCGAGGCGGCGAGCAGTGACCACGGCACGACCTCCACCGGTACCTACACCGGCGTGAGCGCCGCGAGCACCGGCCTGGCCGTGGCCGACATCGCCTACACCAACACCGGTTCCACACCCCTCACCGGCACCCTCCGGGTCGACGGACAGACGGCCACCGCGGTCTCCTTCCCGCCGACCGGTTCGTCCCAGGGCACCGTCTCGGTCCAGGTGAACCTCATCAAGGGAGCCGCCAACTCCCTCGCGCTGACCGGCGGTCCGTCCCTCGGCGCCCTCACCGTCCGCCCCCTGCCGGGCACCGACGACACCCTCCTGACCGGCAAGCAGTCCGGCCGCTGCGCCGACGTCTACGACAACACGCTCACCAACGGCACCCAGGCCGAGCTGTGGGACTGCAACGGCGGCGCCAACCAGGCCTGGACGTACACCTCCCGGGGGGAACTGGTCGTCTACGGCGACAAGTGCCTCGACGCCCACGACCTCGGCACCACCGACGGCACCAAGGTCGTGATCCGGGACTGCAACGGCCAGGACAACCAGAAGTGGACGCTGCACACCGACGGCACGATCACCAACGTCCACGCGGGACTGTGCCTGGACGCCTCCAACGCGGCCATCGGCAACGGCACTTCCCTGGTCCTGTGGACCTGCAACGGTCAGGACAACCAGAAGTGGTCGCGGACCTGACCACTGCCTGGACGGTCGCCGTCGTCGCGGCTCAGCGGCGTCGGGAGCGCCGGGTGTGCGGCGCGGGGCGGGGTCGCGCCTGCCCGAGCACCGACCGCAGCGCCCGCACCGACCGCAGCCGTAGCCCTCCCAGGCTCGCGCGGGCAGAGAAGGTCCAGGTCAGCCGGGAGGTGACCTGGACCCTCGCGCTTCTCCTTCCGGCGCCCGTCATGCCTGGGGCCGCCTACTCGTCCCAGGCCTGGATGATCAGCTGGCTGGTGATCTTGCCGTCGCGCAGCGTGAGCATCGACTCGGCGAGGACCTTGGTGCCGTCCCCGTACTGGCACATCTCGCTGAAGGCGACGTGATCGCCCTGTACGACGCACTGGTCCAGCCTGTGTGTCATGTCGCGGCGGTAGACGTCGTCCAGCAACTCGGCGATCTGGGCCCGGCCGTGCAGGACGGTGGGGTGGCTGGGCTGGTGGTCGTGGTCGACGATGCGGATCTCCGCGTCGTCGGCGTAGAGCGCGAGCAGGGAGTTGCCGGTGTTCCCCTCCACGGCCCGGCGCAGTGTCTCGATGTCGAAGCCGGAACCTGTCACGGTCCCCATGGTGACCTCCTTCGGACGCCCGCGGCCCGGCGCGGATCGGGCCGCGCGGGCTCCACTCTTCGAGGCTCCTCCGGCCCGGCGGGCACGGCAAGCGCAGCCGGGCGCCTCCGCCTCACGGGTGGGCGCGGCCCGCCACCCGTGTCCGGCCGGGGTCCGGGGGCGTTGTTGAGGGCATGATCTCCTCTCGACGTATCGTCGCAGCCCTCGGCCTCGCCGCCGGGATCACGGGCCTCGCCGTCCCGACGGCGAACGCGGCGCCCACCGGCGCACCGCACAAGGCGCTGCTCAACCCCATGACCACGCTCGACGCGATCGCGGTCAGCGACATCCCGGCCGCGCACCGCAAGGAGGTCCCGAAGGTGTCCGAGCAGATGCGCGCGCTGAACCGGGTCAACCAGCTGAACAAGCTCGACGCACTGCACCAGGTCACCGACCTCGCGGGCCCGTGACGGGCGTGCCGCCGGCCGTCGGGGCCTGAACCGCCGCCGAGGCCCGTTCGCCGGCCGTGGCCCTCACGTCTGTCCGCCGCCGGACTCCGTCCCCGGCCCCGCCCGCAGCACCGCCCAGTCCCGCGACAGGGCGAAGGCCGTCGCCGGACCGTCCGGCAGACAGCCGGGCAGCAGGCGGACGAGCAGGTCGGCGGGGCCCAGCTCCAGCCAGACGCGGACCCCGGCGCGGTGCAGCACCCCGGCCATGTCCGCGAACCGCTGCGGTGTGCGCCGTACCCAGAACTCCGGCTCGGCGGTCTCCGCGCCCACCGGGCGGGCGGTGATGTCACAGACGAGGGGGAGGCGTGGGGCGCGCGGGTGCAGGGTGGCGAGCGTACGGCCGTAGGCGCCGAGGACGCCCTCCAGGCCGGGGCGCCCCGGGGCCGGGCCGGGCAGGGCGCCGAGGAGACGGGCCAGGGTGCCGACCGCGTGACAGGCCTCCGTCAGGGAGAAGACACCGGCGGCGTACGCGGCGGCCATCCGACCGGCCGCCTGGCCGTAGACCACGTCCGGCCTGACGCCCCAGCTGTGTAGCAGCCGGCACTGCGCCACCTGGAGCGCGAACAGCGCCGGACCGGCGTACGTCACCCGGTCCAGCAGGGCCGCCGTCCGGGTGCCGTCGGCCGCGAACATCACACAGGCCAGCGGGAGTTCGAGATACGGGTCGAGGCGCGCGCAGATGTCGTCCAGCGTCTCGGCGAACACCGGGAACTCCTCCCGGAGTTCGGCGCCGGCTCCGAGCCGTGGTGAGGCACCGGCCGAGAACAGGAAGGCGGTACGTCCCGTGCAGCCGTCAAGGGGCATGCCCCCATTGAGGCACGGCCGGACCGGGAGCAGACACCAGGCAGATTCCTGCACCCTGCAAAAAAATTGCCATCATGGAATGACCATTTCCAGTCACATCCCGGGACCTGGGGAACGCTCGCGAAGAAACCCGGTCAGGCGAGAGATCCACGATCGCCGCCGTGGTCCCCGCCGCTACCGATCGGTCACGCGTAGGGTCGGCAGCGAAGGCAATCGAAAGAAGGGGCCAGACCATGGCGCAGGAAGTCCGCGGCGTGATCGCACCGGGGAAGGACGAGCCCGTACGGGTCGAGACGATCGTGGTGCCGGACCCGGGACCCGGCGAGGCCGTCGTACGCGTCCAGGCCTGCGGCGTCTGCCACACCGACCTGCACTACAAGCAGGGCGGCATCTCCGACGACTTTCCCTTCCTCCTCGGCCACGAGGCCGCGGGTGTGGTGGAGTCCGTCGGCGCCGGGGTCACGGACGTGGCGCCCGGCGACTTCGTCATCCTCAACTGGCGTGCGGTGTGCGGGAACTGCCGGGCCTGTCTGCGCGGCCGGCCCTGGTACTGCTTCAACACCCACAACGCGAAGCAGAAGATGACCCTCACCGACGGACGCGAGCTGTCCCCGGCCCTCGGGATCGGCGCGTTCGCCGAGAAGACCCTCGTCGCCGCCGGCCAGTGCACCAAGGTCGACCCGGCCGTCTCCCCTGCGGTCGCCGGACTGCTCGGCTGCGGGGTCATGGCCGGCCTCGGCGCGGCCCTCAACACCGGCAACGTCGGACGGGGCGACTCGGTGGCCGTCATCGGCTGCGGCGGCGTCGGCGACGCGGCGATCGCCGGGGCGAACCTCGCCGGCGCCGCGAAGATCATCGCCGTGGACATCGACGACCGCAAGCTGGAAAAGGCCCGCACCCTGGGCGCCACCCACACCGTCAACTCCAAGGAGACCGACCCCGTCGAGGCGGTCCGCGAGCTGACCGGCGGCTTCGGCGCCGACGTCGTCATCGAGGCCGTCGGCCGCCCCGAGACGTACCAGCAGGCCTTCTACGCCCGCGACCTCGCCGGCACCGTCGTCCTCGTCGGCGTCCCCACCCCCGAGATGAAGCTCGAACTGCCCCTGCTGGACGTCTTCGGCCGCGGCGGCGCCCTGAAGTCCAGCTGGTACGGCGACTGTCTGCCCTCCCGGGACTTCCCCATGCTCGTCGACCTGCACCTGCAAGGCCGCCTCCCACTCGACGCGTTCGTCACCGAGACCGTCCAACTGGACGAGGTGGAGCAGGCGTTCGAGCGGATGCACCACGGCGACGTGCTGCGCTCGGTGGTGGTGCTGTGATGACCGCCCGCATCGAACACCTCGTCACCTCCGGCCGGTTCACCCTCGACGGCGGCAGCTGGGACGTCGAGAACAACGTGTGGATCGTCGGCGACGACCACGAGGCGATCGTCATCGACGCCGCCCACGACGCCGAGGCCATCGCCGCCGCCGTCGGCGACCGCCGCCTCACCGCGATCGTGTGCACCCACGCGCACAACGACCACATCGACGCGGCTCCCGCCCTCGCCGACCTCACCGGCGCCGTCATCTGGCTGCACCCCGGCGACCTGCCGCTGTGGAGGCAGACCCACCCGCACCGCGAGCCCGACCGGCATCTGGTCGACGGCCAGGTCATCGAGGCGGCCGGCGCCGACCTCACCGTGCTCCACACGCCCGGCCACGCCCCCGGCGCCGTCTGCCTGTACGACCCCGGGCTCGGCACGGTCTTCACCGGCGACACCCTCTTCCAGGGCGGCCCCGGCGCCACCGGACGGTCCTGGTCCCACTTCCCGACGATCATCGACTCCATCCGCGACAAGCTCCTCACCCTGCCCCCGCAGACCAAGGTCCTCACCGGGCACGGCGACCCCACGACCATCGGCGCCGAGGCACCGCACCTGGAGGAGTGGATCGAACGGGGACACTGAACCGTTCGAGGCCCCGCGGACACCGGTGGTCCCGGCGCTCCGCACCGGCCGTTCCCGCCGTACCCGGTGAAACGGCGGCCCGGGCGCCGTACGGTCGCCCCATGACCGATCACACCCGATTCGCCGGACACGGCGTACTCGTCACGGGCGCGGCCCGCGGCATCGGCGCGGCCGTCGCCCGGCGCCTCGCCGAGGAGGGCGGCCGCGTCCTGCTGACCGACCAGGACCTGCCCGAGGCCGAGCGGACCGCCGAGTCCCTGCGCCAACAGGGGCTCGCCGCCGAGGCGTTGGCGTGCGACGTCGCCGAGCGCGCCTCGGTGGACGCCGCCGTCGCGCGGGCCGTCGCCGCGTTCGGCTCGCTCGATGTGCTCGTCAACTGCGCCGCCCACTGCACCCCGGACGCCCCGCTGTTCGAGGACGACTGCGACGACGCGTGGGCACGCGACCTCGACATCACCCTGACCGGCGTGCGCCGGTGCTGCCGGGCCGCGCTGCCGCACCTCGTCGCCTCCGGGCACGGGGCGATCGTCAGCATCGGCTCCGTCAACGGATGTCAGGACTTCGGCAACCACGCCTACAGCGCCGCCAAGGCCGGCCTCGCCTCGCTGACCCGTACCCTCGCCGGGCACGCGGCGGGCCGGGGGGTACGGGTGAACCTCGTGGTGCCGGGCACGGTCCGCACCTCGGCGTGGGAGGGGCGCGACGACGAACTGGAGGCCGTCCGGCCCCTCTACCCGCTCGGCCGCATCGGCGAGCCCGAGGACGTCGCCGCCGCGGTCGCCTTCCTCGCCTCCCGCGACGCGGCCTGGATCACGGGGACGACGCTGGTCGTCGACGGCGGCCTGACGGCGGTGAACACGGGTTTCCTCGCGGCCGTGAAGCAACCGTCCTGACGAACGCGACGAAGTTCACCGTTTCGTCACAGTCTGGCCGGAACCACAACCCCGCCGCCCCCGCGCAGGTCTAGGAGTCCGACATCGTGGGAAGCGAGTGGTAAGCACCCGGGGCGGCTCCCGGGCGGCCAGGGGAGAACAAGGGGAGAAGGGGACACGGACATGGGGGACACACGCAGACGGGGCGTCGTCGCGCTCGGGGTCACGGGACTGGTGGCGCCGCTCACGCTCGCCCTCACCACCGCGCCGGCCCAGGCGGCCACGAACTGCACCACGCAGGCGGGGCCGTACCAGAAGCAGGCGGAGAAGTTCCTCGGCCGGCCCGTCGACGGCAAGCAGTCCGCCGCCGACTGCCGGGCCATCAAGGCCTTCCAGGACACGCACGGCATCACGCCCGACATCGGCTACGCCGGGCCCGTCACCTGGGGCGTGATGGATCTGGTGAGCAGGCAGCGGGCCGTGGGGAAGAACCCGAACAAGGGCGGCGCGTGCCCGGTGAACAGGGGCCGGATCGCCTGCGTGAACCTCACGCTCCAGCTCAGCTGGATCCAGGACGGGAAGAAGGTCGTCTACGGACCGGTGCCCGTGCGCACCGGCCGCAAGGGCTACGTCACCCGCACCGGTCTGAAGAGGGTCTACTGGCGGGACCTCCACCACGTCTCGACCGTCTACAACGTGCCCATGCCGTACAGCCAGTTCTTCGACGGCGGCCAGGCCTTCCACTCGGTGGGCCTGAGCATGTGGAACCCGCCGGGTTCGCACGGCTGCGTCAACATGACGACCAAGGACGCCCAGACGTACTGGTCGCTGCTGAGGACGGGCGACGACGTCTTCGTCTACGGCCGCAAGCCGGGTACCTGAGCGGCATCCGAGCGGCACCTGAGCCGTCGTCGCCCGGGCCGTCATGCCTCGGGCGCGTCCCCGAAGTCGGGGATCCGCAGCCGTACCCCGCCCTGCCGCGCGGACTCGTGCGCGATGACGCCCGGCAGGGTGTAGCGGGCGGCCGTCCACGCGTTCACGGTCGGCAGGCCGCGGGTGGTGACGGCGGTGACGAAGTCGTCGACGAGGAAGTGATGGCTGCCCTCGTGGCCGTTGTGGAGGTGGTCGAACTCCCTGGGCAGCCTCGACCGGTCGTGCACCGGGGCCGAGCCGGAGGTGAAGGCGGCCCGCAGCTCCGGTGCGATGTGTGCGAGTGAGGGGTCGTCAGGGGCCAGGGTCTGCTTGGGCTCCAGCAACTCGCTTATGTCCCGCACCCCCTTCTTGTCCTGCCACAGCGCCACCGTCGCCAGCTGTTCCATGCTGGCCTCGGTGCCGAAGAACCGGAAGCGGGACTCGCGGATGTGCGAGGGATAGCCGACCCGCCGGAACTCGTTCGTACGGAACGATCCGCCGCCCGCCACTTCGAACAGGGCGGTCGCATTGGACACGTCGTTGTCGAACTGGCTGACCGAACGGTCGAAAACGCCGTCCCCGCGATCGTCGGGCACCCCGATCGCCGACACGCTCACCGCATGTGTCCGCCAGGCCCCGAGCACCCCGCCCACCGCGTGCGTCGGGTACAGCAGCGGCGGATAGCTGGCCGTCGCCCGCCAGTTCTCGCCGCCGCTGTACCGGTAGGCGTCGTAGAAGCCGAGGTCCATGTCGTGGACGTAGTCGCCCTCGGCGTAGAAGAGCCGGCCGAAGGCGCCCTGGTCGAGCTGGTCGCGGGCGTGCACGGTCGCGGGGTGGTAGTGACTGGTCTCGCCCATCATGTACGTCAGCCCGGTCGACCGGACCGCGTCGATGATCGCGCCGATCTCCTCCGTGGTGATCGCCATGGGCACGGCGCAGTACACGTGCTTGCCGGCGCTCAGCCCCTGCAGCACGAGCGGGCCGTGCGTCCAGCGCTGGGTGAAGATCGCGACCGCGTCGACCGCCGCCGACTCCAGCATGGCCTCGTACGACGGGAAGGTGCCGGCGAGCCCCTGCGCGGCGACGAGCCGTTCGGCCCGCTCGGGCAGCAGGTCGGTGACGTACACGTCACGGACGCCGGGATGGGCCTGGAACAGCGTGGCGAACTGACCGGAGAACTGTCCGGCGCCGACGATGCCGAGAGAGAAAGTCATGATGATTACTTTTGGTGCGGAAGAATTGTACCGTCAAGGGGCGGGAGGAAGCTTCTGCAGCGCGCACGGTGCGCATTAGGGTGACCTGGTTGCTTCTGAGTCAAAAGAAAATCTGCGTCAGAGGAAGATGCGTCAAAAGAAGAGGGGTGCCGTGACCGACTGGCTTCCGCTGAGCCCCGCGGAGCGCTCCGTGGCGATCGAGGCGCTCGTGCACGGGCCGCTGTCCCGCACCGAGCTGGCCCGGCGTCTCGGGCTCTCCCAGGGCAGCCTCACCCGCCTGACCAAGCCCCTCATCGAATCGGGGCTGCTGGTGGAGGCGGCCGAGCCGGACGGCGGGGCGGAGGCGCGCCAGGGGCGCCCCTCCCGGCCGCTAGGCGTCGTGGCCGACTCCTGCTCCTTCCTCGGCTTCAAGATCACCGCCGACCGGGTCTACGGCGTGGTCACCACCCTGCGCAGCCAGGTCGTCGCCCGTCTCGACCGGCCGCTGGCCGGTCACGGCCCGGACGCCGTCGCCGACGTGGTCGCGCGGCTGGCCGCCGACCTCGCGAAGGGGTGGCCGGCCCCGGCCGGCATCGGCATCGGCGTGGGCGGTCTGGTGCGCGGGCGCGCGGTGGTGGCGGACTCGCCGTTCCTCGGCTGGCGGGACGTGCCGCTCGCCGCGCTGGTCCGGGACCGCAGCGGGCTGCCGGTCGTCGTCGAGAACGACGTCGCCGCCCTGGCCGAGGCCGAGACCTGGTTCGGCGCGGGCCGGGGCCTGGACCGCTTCGCCGTGCTGACCATCGGCGCCGGCCTCGGCTACGGGCTGGTGCTCGGCGGCAGGCGCGTGCCGTTCGCGGAGGAGGGCCGCGCCCCCGGCCGGTACTGGATCGTCGACCCGCACGGCCCGCTCACCCCGGACGGCGCCCGCGGCAGCGCCGTGTCCTTGCTCACGATCCCCAGCATCGAGTACCAGATCCGCGCCGCGACCGGCCGTGACGTCGGTTACGAGGACATCCTCGCCGGTGCCGCCGCGGGCGAGCCCATGGCCGCCCGGGTCGTCGGCGAGGCGGCCCGGGCGCTCGGCGTCCTGGTCGCGCAGATCGCCAACTTCGCACTGCCGCAGAAGATCCTGCTCGCCGGGGAGGGGGTCGGACTGATGGATGTGGCCGGAGCCACGGTCCACGAGGCCGTCCGCGCCCACCGGCATCCGCTCGCCGAACCGGTGGATCTGGAGACGAAGGTCTCCGACTTCCACGACTGGGCGCGCGGGGCGGCGGTGCTGGCGATCCAGGTCCTCGTGCTGGGTGAGGGGAGAGTGTGAACTCCCGTGTGCGCATTGACAGATCGACGTGATGAGTAACACGGTCCGAAATGTCCGTATCGCGGGTACTTACTCACGACGTCTTCACGTCGAGCGGCATATGCTTCACAGCATGTCCACCACTGTTGAAGCCGTCACCGAGCGCTCCGCGCGATCGGCCGCGGAGGTCAACGAGGAGATCAGGGCCCTGTGGCGCCGGTCGGGCGGGACACTGACCACCGAGCAGCGCGCGGAGTACCAGCGCCTCGTGATGGAATGGGCCGCCGCGACCCCGCGGTCGAAGCGGGCAGCCTGACCGGCCTCGGGTCGACCGCGCCGTCACCGCACCGCAACGCTTGAACTCGTGGGCACCCGTGACCGCACGGGTGCCCTTCTCGTGTCCCGTCAGCCCCAGGTCGCCGAGTAGTACCGCTGATAGGCCTTGCGATCCTGCTCGGCCCGGATGTACCGGGTCGCGACGAGCGCGATCAGACTGCCCGCGATGACCAGCAGCCCGGGACCGACGTTCCGGGTGTCCGTGAGCCGCGCCAGCAGTGTCTCGTTCCCGCCGCCCGCCACCGGCGCCGTCGAGCCCGGCGTCACACCGCTCGGGGCGATCGCGGCCTGCGTGGCCGCGGCGGACGGCGCGGGGGAGGGGGCGGCGCCCTGCGCACCGCCGGCGTTCTGGGCCGACACGATCAGCTTGACGTTCAGCGCCGCCAACGCCTTGGTGATCGGCTGGAAGAACGTCGTACCGCCCGCCGTGCAGTCCCCGCTGCCGCCCGAGGTGACACCGAGCGCGATGCCGTCGGAGAACAACGGGCCGCCGCTGTCGCCCGGTTCGGCGCACACGCTGGTCTGGATGAGCCCGGTGACCGTCCCCTCGGGGTAGTTGACGGTCGCGTTCAGCGCGGTCACCGTGCCGTCGTGCAGCCCGCTGGTGCTGCCGCTGCGGAACACCCGCTGCCCCACCGTCGCATCGGCGGCCCCCGTGATCCGCACCCCGTTGCCGCCGCCGATCGCGACGACGTCGGCGCCGTCACCGGCCCTGCCGGAGGCGTACTTCACGAGCGAGAAGTCGTTGCCGGGAAAGGTGCTGCTCACCGTCTGCCCCAACTGCCGGTCGCCCTGGTTGTCGGCGAACCACGTGGACCCCGCCGGACCGCAGTGCCCGGCCGTGAGGATGAAGTCGCTCTGGCCGTTCGTCACGTTGTACCCCGCCGAGCAGCGGCCGCCGGTCGACAGGATCGGCTGGGCGCCGTTGAGCCGCGTGGTGAAGTAGCCCCCCGTCCGCCGCATCCGCACGAAGTCACCGATTCCCGCGGCCATTTGACTCATCCGGGACCAGTCCCCCCGGGACACCGTGCTGTCCGCGCTCACCAGCACCTCGTTGGTCCGGTAGTCGACCGCCCACGCGGTGCCCGCCACCCGAGGCGCCGAACGCAGCGTGGCCGTGGCCGACGTGAGCTGGTCCATGCTGTGCGCGACGACCTTCGCCTCGGCCCCCGCACCGCGCACCGCCCGCGCCGCCGCGCCGTCGGTCACCGCCACCACCGGCCGCCCGTCGGCACCGATCCAGCTGCCCGCCGTACGGGCCGTGCCGAGCCGCGCCACCAGCGCGGCGCCGGTGTCCCCTCCGCCGCCGGCGGAGGACAGCGTTCTCGTGGCGGCGCGAGGTGTCTCGCTCGCCATGGCCGCCTGGGTGACCATCACGCCCCCCAGGAGGAGTCCGCCGACCGCCGCCAGGCGTGTCACCCGCCGGACGATGCGTCGTCGTGCGTGCCGCATGCGTGGCTCCCGAAGCCGAACCCGACCACGCGCCGCCCGTGCCGACGGCGCGAGACCCCCGGCTCGTCGAGGGCCCGCACCTCCATACGCGGCCCGGCGCCCCCGCGTTCAGCGCAACCGGTCTTCGGTGAAAGCGGTGTTCGGGGAGCCCGGTGTTCGGGGGCCCGATGTTCGGTGAGGCCGGTGGGCCCCGCCCGCCCGGCTCGGTTCTTCCGCGCCACCCCGCCGAACACGGCGGACCTCCTCGACGATCCGCGTCTCGGGCGCGATGCCCTGGGCGACCTCGTGCGCGTGGCCGGCGGTCGGCAGCCCGGTGCCGATGTCCAGGAACTGCCGGATCCCCGCCTCGGCGACCAGATGGCGTACGGCACGGCCGAGGAAGAGCCGGTCGGCGCGCGCGTACTCCCCGATGCCCGGGTGCATTTGGCGTATCCGGTCACCGGCCGCGCGGTCGACCTCGTAGGAAAGCCGGGCGAGCGATGCGGTCATTCGTTCATGACGCGATCCAGACGCTTGAGTTGATCACCACCCTGAACTCCGGCATTCCGGCAGCCCGGCTCTTCGGAGCGTTCCCGCCGCAGCCCCGGCCGCCTATCGTGAGCCCCATGAGCGGCACACCGCGCGACAGCCACGGCGAACCGGACCCCCTGCGCGCCCTCGACCTGGCGCGGCTGCGCCGCCGTACGAGCATGAAATGGCGCACCTACCCCGAGGACGTGCTGCCGCTGTGGGTGGCCGAGATGGACGTCCCCCTCGCCGAACCCGTGGTCCACGCCGTCACCGACGCGCTCGCCCTCGGCGACACCGGGTACCCGATCGGTACCGCCTACGCCGAGGCGCTCGCCGCGTTCGCCGCCGACCGCTGGGGCTGGGACGGGATCGCGATCGAGCGCACCGCGATCGTCCCCGACGTGATGCTCGGCGTGGTCGAGATGATCAAACTGGTCACCGGGCCCGGCGATCCGGTCATCGTCAACCCGCCGGTCTATCCGCCGTTCTTCCAGTTCATCGGCCACATGGACCGCAAGGTGGTCGAAGCGCCGCTCGGGCCGGGACAACGCCTCGACCCGGCCGCCCTGGAGGAGAGGTTCCGGGAGACGACCGCGGGCACCGGCCGGGCCGCCTTCCTGCTGTGCAGCCCGCACAACCCCACCGGCACCGTCCACACCGCCGCTGAACTGGCCGCCGTCGCCGCCCTCGCCGAGCGGTACGGCGTCCGGGTCGTCGCGGACGAGATCCACGCCCCGCTCGTCGCCCCCACCGTCGCCTTCGTGCCGTACCTCGATGTGCCCGGCGCCGAGCGCGGCCTGTCCCTGATGTCGGCCTCCAAGGGCTGGAACCTGGCCGGTCTCAAGGCCGCGCTCGCCCTCGCCGGACCCGGCGCCGCCGACGACCTCGCCCGGCTGCCCGAGGAGGTCGGGCACGGCCCCAGCCACCTCGGCGTCATCGCCCACACCGCCGCCCTGCGCGACGGCAGAGCCTGGCTGGACGCCCTGCTCACCGGGCTCGACACCAACCGGCGGCTGCTCTGCGACCTGCTCGCCGAGCACCTGCCCGCGATCCGCCTCCACCCCGCCGAGGCCACCTACCTGGCCTGGCTCGACTGCCGCGCCCTCGGCCTCGGCGACGACCCCGCGCGTGTGTTCCTGGACCGCGGCCGCGTCGCCCTCAGCTCGGGCCTGCCCTTCGGCACCGGCGGTGCGGGGCACGTACGGCTGAACCTGGCGACCTCGCCCGAGATCCTCACCGAGGCGGTACGGCGCATGGCGGCCGCCCTGCCCGCCGCGCGGTCGGACTCCTAGACTGCCCGGCATGGACGACACGCGACTGGACCGGCTCGGCTCCGGCAAATACCTGCTGGTGACCAGCTACCGCAAGAACGGCACCCCGGTCGCCACCCCGGTGTGGGTGGTCCGGGACGGCGACACCCTCGGGGTGTGGACGGCCGCCGACAGCTACAAGGTCAAGCGGATCCGGCGCCGCGCGGACGTCCTCGTCGGCCCCTGCGACGTGCGCGGCAACCCCACCGGCGACCTCTTCCCGGCCACCGCCGTGCTCGCCGACGGCGCCACCACCGCCCGCTACCGGGACCTGATCGCCCGTAAGTACGGCATCCTCGGCCGCCTCACCCTGCTGGGCAGCCGGCTGCGGCGGGGCCTGGACGGCACCGTCGGGATCCGGGTGACCCTCACCGGCTGACACCGGCGGGGCCACCCGGAAACGGGACCGCTACGACGCGTCGAGCACCGAACCGGACAGCACCAGCCCGTCGGGCACCGGCTTGCCGGTCGTCACGTCGACCTGCTGGAACCGTACCGACTCCGTCGGCTCCTTCACCGTGTCCCCGACCGTGGGCACGGTGATGTCCACGCTCGTCCTCCCCGCCGGCACGTCCACCCACAGCGAGACACCGGCCTTCGACAGCGGACGCTCCGGGTCGGGCTTCGCCCCCGCGGTCTCCTCCAGCCAGCGCGCCGGGACGTCCTTCGTGGACAGCTCCGGCCCGGTGGCCGGCGCCGCGGCGAACATCGCGTTCATGTCCACGTCCACGGCCTGTGACAGGGACAGCCGCCACGTCAAGGCCCGTCCCTCCGTGACCCGGTCCGCGACCGGCGTGACCTTCATCGTGGGCGCCGGGTCGTCGTCGTGGACCGTGATGCCGCCCCGGTAGGAGCCGACGACCGCGCCGTGGACCGCCTTGACCAGTACATCGTGCGAAACGTCCGTGCCGTAGCGCGTGTTGCCCTTCACCTCGACCGGTACGTCGATGTCGTGCCCGCCCGGACGCACCGTCACCGGCCGGTCCTCCGCCTTCCCGGTGACCGGGTCGACGACGTACACCCGGACCTGCCCGCTGCCGTGGCCGCTCACCCGCACCGGCACGTGATAGGTGCGCACACCCGAGTCGCCCTCGGCCACCGTCATCCGGCCGAGGTCCACCCGGGGCAGCGCCGCCGCCCGGGCCGCGGGCGTCCCCGGCCGCCAGCCCCACGCGTCCATCAGCCAGGCCTGCCCGGACACCGAACGCGCCGTCAGCTCCATGGACTTGACCGAGCCGAGCCGCAGCCCGGCACGGGCGGCGGCCGCCAGCGGCAGCCGGACCTCACGCGCCCAGTACGACGCGGTGCGCCCGCTGCCGGGCATCCCGTCGGCACGTGCCCGGCCCAGCGTCACCTTCCGGCCCGAGGTGTCGGTGAGGGACACGTCCCACTGCGTGCCCCGGGAGTTCGGCGGCACGAACAGTCGCAGCGCCAGGGCCGTCGCGCCCTTCAGCGACACCGGGTGCGTCACACTCACCCGCGCGGGCGCGCCGGCGCGCGTCCAGCGCAGCGCGATCGCCCGCCGGCCGGTCTCCCGGTCCGTCTCCCACTGGGCGAAGTGCGGCGAGGACCCCTTCGCGCCCTGCCCGAGACAGGTCCTGGCGGCACTCGGGTCCACCGCGTCGCACAGCCGGGCGCCGGTCACGCTCACCCCGCCGTCCGGCAGGAACCCGGCGCTCCGGCGCGCCCCCACCGCGTGGCTGAGGACCCGCGCCGGGTCCGCCGACGGCGCCCGCCTGCCGGAGCCGTCGAGCAGCGGCCGTACCCGGTCGTCGCCGGCCAGGAACAGCCGCGCGGCGGCCGCGACGTACGTCGAGCCGGCCCGGTGCTGCTGGTCGGCGGTGAGCCGGGGCGCCGCGCCCTTGCCGCACACCGCGTCCGGGTGGTCCGGGTCGTCGTAGAAGTCGTCCTCGGAGGGCGCTGCGGACCGGCCGGGCGTCCACTCGGAGTTGAAGAAGTTGTGGTCGGCGCCGATCACGTACACGGCGCTGTGCAGGGCGCTGCCGTTGCTGACCGCGCGGGTGCCGTCGACGTACACCTCGCCCTGGAGGTCGGACACGTCGCCGTCGCAGCCGGGCAGGATCGTCGTCGACGGGACGTCGGGCACCGGGTTCTGGCCGAAGACCGTGGGACCGATCAGGACCATGCCGCGGACGGTCCAGCGGACCGGGCCGTGGTAGCCGTCCTGGTCGGCGGGCGGCGGGTAAAGGCTGTCCACGGCCGCCCGGTTGACACCCTCACCGCCCCGCGAGTGGCCGACGAGCAGCACCCGGGACAGATCGGCGCGCGGCGCCTGGCGTACGGCGGCCGGCGCGGCGGCGGGGTGTGCGGCCCAGTCGGCCCAGCGGGCCAGGTGCAGCCGCACCAGTGAGGAGCGGGCCTGGGCGCCACCGTCCTCGGCCGCGAAGTCCTGGCCGTTGACGCCGTTGGCGGAGATCGAGACGGTCACATAGCCCTGCGAGGCCAGCAGCTGCTGGTCACGCAGATAGCCGCGGTGGCTCGGCACCGGCTTCCAGCCGGTCTTGCAGGGCCAGTCGCCGCCGATCTGCTTGCCCTGGTAGCAGGTGTAGTGGCGGCCGTGCAGGAACAGGGCGAGCGGTCGCCTGCCGGGCGCGCCGACCGGGGCGACGACCACCCCGCGCATCTCGACCGGTGCCGGGAGGCCGGGCAGCTTCACGGACGCGAGGCTGTACTCGCCGCTCGTCGTGCGGTACGTGCCGGGCTTGCCCGGGTCGACGGAGTTCGCGGGCAGTGGGGCGGGCGGCTGCACCGCGGTGGCGGCCCCGCCGGTCGCGGGCGCGTCCAACTGCCGTCCGCCTGACCAGACATGCAGCCTCCGCAGGCCTTGCGTGCCCTGCGGTCCGCGCAGCTCGTCGGCGCGCCGTTCGTCCAGCGGCAGCCGGAAGGTGCGCCCGTCCGCACCTTCCCGCGGCACTCCCAACAGGCGCTCGCCCGACCGGAATTCGACCCGGGCGTCACCCATCGGCACCGGCCGGTCCGAGCGCCACTCCAGCCGAGGCTGCGAGGGCTGCCCGGATATCCGCCAGCCCGGCGGCAGCGAACCGTCGGCCGACGCGGCCAACTGCGCTGAATGCGACGGCGGTTGGCCTTGCGCGACTGCCGCCCCTGGGGATGCCCCCGCCACCGCGGCCAACGCGGTGGCGGTCACCCATATGTGCCGGGCACGGACCACGGTTCCTCCTCGACCCCCGAATCCCGGGCGCCCCGGCCGTCCCGGGAGCCTCTCGATTCCGGAGGACGGAAGGCGCAGGCTGTGGGTTGCCTGTGAAAGAAGAGTGATCGTTCGGATGATGCGATCAAGACAATGACGGTCTGGATCCACGCAGTTGTCCGGCCGGCTCCGCCTCCAGCCGCCGCCATTCCGCCAGGACGGACCCGCTCGGGCCGCCCGCGCCGACCGCTCCAGCAGGGTGACCGGCACACCCCGGACCGCCAGGTGATACGCGACCGACGCCCCGGGCATCCCGGCGCCCACGACGACGACCGTCATCAAGTCGCCTCTCGCCCAGGGCGACTCACCCACGGCCGTCCCTTGCTCGTCTCCATCCCGCCCCCGACTGGACCGCTTCACCTGGCCACCGAGAAGCCGGTGACCGTCGACGCCGAGTGCTGCGCCCGCATCCTGAACCCCGCCCGCACCACCGGCAACTCCCTTACGACCGACCTCAATTACTGCCTCAACCAGGTGCGCGAGGAGGTACGAATCCTGCTCGCGGTCGGCGCGGTCGGCGAGGTGCTGACCGCCTGCTGCCCACGGGAGCGCTACCGGGTCATGGTCAACGGCAGCACCGGCTGGATCTGGATCTGGAGCTGGACGCGCTGTTCGGACCACCGGACCCGGCCACCGGTGGCTGCGCGCGTGCCAGCGGTGGTGCAGTGCCGACGGCGCTCTCGCGCTCGGCGTCGGGCTCGTCGTCAACCGCGCGTTCGAGACCGGACAGCCGGTCGGGGTACGGGAGTTGGAGCCGGGAGTGTGGCACCGGTGAGGTGGGTCAGGTCCAGGCCCGGTACGGCTCGTCCATCAGCTGGAACACCGGCTCGCCCCGCACCGGGTCCTTGGCCGTGGACAGCCGGACCCGGTCGCCGCTGTGGATGCCGACCGGCGGCCCCATGACGCGGCCCCGGACCACGAACCCCTCGGCCATCTCGATGAGCGACACGTTGCGCGCGGCGGGTGTGTTGCGGTGCAGCACCGTGGAGTGCCGGACCGTCCCGACTCCCTCACTGCGCTCCGTACGCAGTTCGCTGCCCTGGCACACCGGACAGAGCAGCCGGTGGTACATCGCGGTGGCACACCAGGTGCAGCGCTGGAAAAGGATGGCGTCCTTGACGTCTTTGGCGTCCACGGAACCGGAGACGGCCGCGGGGACGGAAACGGCTACGGGGACGGGATCGAGCACGCCCGTCGCGGCGCCGGCCGCCGGAAACGAGGCATTTGCTGAGTGGTGGTACACGCTGGTCAACTCCCTGCGCTCGGCCGGAATCCTGCGTGTCCGGCGCGCACCGGGCACACGTGTGGGCGGGAGCCGTGCTGCCGCGCACGCCGACAGCCTATGGCACTCAGTGTCACTCGTAAAGGCACTGCGTACCCTCATCTGATAGATGACGCGCCCGATCAGGCCCGGTCGAGGGCCGTCTCCAGCTCCTGCACCACCCGCCACAGCGGGGTGTCCCGGCGGCAGGCCAGCACCACGACGTCGTCCGGATCCTCCGCCGGCGCGCCGACCGGCACCGGGTTGACGCGCGGGGGCGCCGCGGCCGCGGCGGTCCGCCCGAACGCCCTCTGCACATAGCCCAGCGCGTGGTCGACCGCCGCGCCCGCGTCGCCCTCTCCGTCCGACCGCAGCCAGGAGCGCAGCCCGTTGTTGTGTGCCGCGACGACGGCGGCCGCGATCACATCCGCCCGCAGCGTGCCGTCGGGCAGTCCGGTGAACCGTCCGCGCAGATACTCGGCGAGCGCGCGCTCGTAGCGCCACACCACGGACAGCTCGTAGGCGCGCAGGCCCGGCACCTGCTTGGTGAGGCGGTAGCGCTGCACCGAGAACGCCGGGTTCTCGGCGTACATCCGCAGGACCAGCCGGGCCGCGTCGCACACCCGCCGCACCGGTTCGTGCTCCGCGCCGCCCGCCGCGAGGAACGCGGTCATGTCGGCCAGGCAGCGCTCGTGGTCGGGGAAGACCACGTCCTCCTTGGAGGGGAAGTAGCGGAAGAACGAACGCCGGCCGACCCCGGCCAAGGCCACGATGTCGTCGACGGTCGTCTGCTCGTACCCGCGTTCCACGAAGAGCCGGAACGCGGCCGCGACCAGTGCCTCCCGCATCGGCGGCTTCGCGGCCGGTGCCGCGCTGCTGGAGCTCATGAACGGGAACGTAGCACCCGCGCGGATGCTATGACACTCAGTGCAGGAAGAGCGGGCCCGAGGGGGAACTGAGTGCTGTGTGAGGGGGAGGAAGGGCGATGGCTGCGCCGTGCGGGCGTTTTCCGAACATCGGAGCGATCGAATTGATTGGAATCGATCGATACGATTGTGGGCGTAGAGTATGCGATTCGCGATCACCGAGCCCGCGTGACCACCGTTCCAGGGGGAACCCCATGCGACTGCACGTCGACCAGCGCCATGAGCGGGTGCTCGAACTCGTCCGGGAGCGGGGCAGCCTCCGCGTCGCCGAACTGGCCGCCGAACTCGGTGTCTCCGCCGTCACCCTGCGCCGTGACGTGGAGACCCTCGCGGCGCAGGGACGGGTGCGGCGGCTGCACGGCGCGGTCGTCTGGCCCGGCGAACAGGCCCCCGCGCCGGCCGTCGCGGGCGCACCGCGGCCGGACTCCCTCGAAGGCGCCGTCATCGGCATGATCGTGCCCACCACGGTCAACCTCTTCGCCGCGATCGTGCGCGGTGCCCGGGAGGCCGTCGCGGCGCGGGGCGGGCGGCTCGTCCTCGGTGTCTCCGGCTACGTCGACACCGAGGACAGCGTGCAGGCGGAACACCTGATCGCGGGCGGTGCGCGCGGACTGCTGGTGGCGCCCAGCTGGTTCGCCGGCGTTCCCCAGGACGGGCAGGAGAAGTGGCTGATGGAGAGCGGGGTGCCCACGGTCCTGGTGGAGCGCTCCGCCCCGCCCGGCAACCCGGCCGCCGACCTCGACCGGGTCCGCACCGACCGCGCCCACGGCGCCGCCGTCGCCGTCGGCCACCTGGCCGCGCTCGGCCACCGCCGGATCATCGCCGTGCTCCAGGAGGGTCCGCACGCCGTCCAGATCGGCGCCGGCTTCGACGCGGCCGTACGCGCGCGGGGGATCGACGTCGACCAGGGCGCCCCGAGCGTGCGCGAACACGGCGACTACGACGCCTCCGTCGACTACCTCGTCCGGGCGGTGCGCGAACGCGGCGTCACCGCGGCCCTGGTGCACAGCGACGAGGACGCCATCGTGCTCGTCCCCCGACTCCAGGCGCACGGTGTGCGGGTGCCCGACGACCTCGCCCTCATCGCCTACGAGGACGAGGTCGCCGCGCTCGCCGACGTGCCCCTGACCGCCATCGCCCCGCCCACCCGCGCGGTCGGCGAACTCGCCGCGAAACTCCTGCTGCGCCGCCTCGCCGAGCGGAGCGGGCAGCAGCACCCCGGACCCCGCCAACACCTCGACCTGCTCCCGAAGTTGCACATCCGCTCCTCCTGCGGAGGCCGGACGCCCGCCGACGGCTCCTGACCGCCACCGCACCGCTCGGGCCCACCGAAGCGATCGAGGGTCGATCAATTGGTGATCGTTTTGATTATCTTGCGCGAACGCTCTTGACGTTGATCGCCTGTGCACAAAAGATGTCCTGCGACCGCCTCTGCCGTACGAGGTCTCGTAGGAGCCGTGCCTGACGCGTACGCCACGATCGTTCCGCACAGTTCACCGGCCGCCTCCACGCCGTCATCGACGTCACCGAACCCGACGTACCCCCGCCGACTCCCCCCTCCACCCTGCCGAACGTCCTGCTCACCCCTCACATCGCCGGCTCCCTCGGCACCGGACTGGGCCGCATGACCGGGTGGGCCGTCGACGAACTCGCCCGCTGCGCCCGCGGTCCGCCCTTCGCCCACCCCGTCGGCCCCGAGGAACTCACCCGCTCGGCCTGAACTTCGGCCCGCACCGGCCCCGAACCCGGCCCGACCGCCGCACCGGCACACACCGACCCGCCCCCGCCGACGGTCGGCCCCACTCTGCGACGTAACCTTTCTCCACCGTGCCGGGACCGGCCCGCGCCGCCAGCACCGCCTGCGGCCGCGGGACACCGGCCGTTCCCGCACCGGCCCGTCCGAGGAGATCCCGCATGCCCGCCGCCCGCCCCCGTCTGCTCTACGTCACGGACCTGGCGTACCGGGCCCGCGGGCGCCGCTACTGCGACGAGGACATCTTCCTCACCTCCCGGCTGCGCGCCCGCTTCGACCTCGCCCTGTGCCACCCGCTGGACGCGGCCGCCTTGATGGACGGCTACGACGCCGTCGTCGTCCGCAACAGCGGGCCCGTCCTCGGCTACCAGCGCGCCTACGACGCCTTCCGCGCGCAGGCGATCGAAACGGGTACCCGGGTGTACAACCCGCTCACCGGCAAGGCCGACATGGCCGGAAAGCAGTATCTGCTCGATCTGAGCGCCGCCGGATTCCCGGTGATACCGACGGTCGGTGGCGCCGAGGACCTGCACCGGCTGCCGTCAGCCGAGCGGTACGTGGTCAAGCCGAAGCTCGGCGCGGACTCGGTCGGCCTGCGGGTCGTGCCCGCGGGCCAGGTCGCCGCGGCCGCCGCTGCGGCCGGCGGGGAGGTGCTGATCCAGCCCTGCGTCGACTTCCTCCACGAGGTGTCCTTCTATTTCGTCGACGACGACTTCCAGTACGCCCTGTACGCCCCCGACCCGGAGCGCCGCTGGGCGCTGAAGCCCTACGCCGCGACCGCCGCCGACCTGGAGTTCGCCCGGCGCTTCATCGACTGGAACGACCTCGGCCACGGCATCCAGCGTGTGGACGCCTGTCGTACCCGCGACGGCGGACTGCTGCTGGTCGAGCTGGAGGACCTGAACCCCTATCTGTCGCTGGACGCCCTGCCGGAGGAGGCCCGGGACGCCTTCGTCGGCGCGTTCACGGCGTCCCTGGGCCGGTTCGCGCAAGGCGCTCTCACCGCAGCCTGACGGTGACCCGCTGGGTGGCTCCCGCCGTGCCCGTGAGGTCGCCGAAGACCAGCGTCAGCGCGGTGCCGGCGGCCGCGGACGCGAGCGTGGCCGGCCACGGACGCGAGCGTGGCCGGCCACGGAGTGACCAAGGAGTCGTCATGACGGCGCTTTCTGGCACGCGCTTTTTCAAACGCTCAATACTCCTTACCGAGTTGAGCGATTCGACCGATTGATGGGCGGGTGTGACGAGGAGGTGCTCCGGATCGGCGCGTGGACCGGAGCGTGAACGGGGACCGGGGCGTGAACGGGGCCGCCGTACACGCCGTATCTGAGCACGAGGACCTCATGAGTCCCGCCCGTCCGCGACGGGGCGGGGACGGAAGGAGAGTCAGGTGCCGACACCGCTCGATCCCGAACGCCCGCAGTCCGGGCCGGTCCTGGAACCCGTCCGGGTGCTGCGGCCCCGCCGGTTCGACGCCCTTGCGGAACTGATGCGGGAGATCCGCCCGGACCCGGTGACGTACGAGCCCGTCGGCACGGCCGCCGGGCCGCGCCCGACCGCCGGGCGAGCGGTGCCCGTCGCGGAGGAGGACACCCAGGAACTGCCGCCGGTACCGGCAGTCAGGGTCCCCGCCCCCGCCCCCAGCGCCCCCGCCCCCGGCGGCGGCGCCGCGACGCCCCGGCTGCGCCGGGCCGCCGTCGCGGGGGCCGTGGCCGCTGCCGCCCTCGTCGGCTTCGGCTGCGCGATGCTGCTGCCCTCCGGCCAGGAGTCCACCGCGAGCGCCGCGACCGCGCGGCCCGCGACCACCGCACCGCACGCCACCGCGCAAGCCCCCAGCACTCCCGGCGCCCCCACCGCGGCCACCGACCCCGACGGCCCCGGCACCCTCCGCCAGGGCGACACCGGGCCGGACGTCGCCGAACTCCAGCGACGCCTGCTGCGCATCCCGGACGTCTACCGCGACGGCTCCACCGACGGCACCTACGACGCCACCCTCACGGCGGCCGTGGCCCGGTTCCAGCTCTGGTACGGCATCAGCGGCGACGAGCGAGGCGTCTACGGCGACGACACACGCCGGGCCCTGGAGTCACGGACGACCTCCGGCGAGGGCTCGTGAGACCGGCCGGAGCGACGGGCGGCGCGGGGATCAGCGTCCCGGGCCGCGCCCCGACAGGGCCTCGCTGACCGCTCGTACGCTGCGGGCGATGTGCTGGAGCTGCAGGACCTCGGCGGCGTACAGCTTGATCGTGTGCTCGATGACCGACTCGGGCAGCCCCAGCATCGGCAGCTCGGCGCGCGCGGTCTGCAGGGCGGTCCGGGCCACCCGGACCTCCTGCTGGACCTGGAGCTGGGCGTGCCGGGCCAGCAGTACGGGGTGGCGGATGAGCGCCGGATAGCTGGCGTAGCGCGCGGGGATCAGCTCCCGCAGCCATTTGGCCGCCGAGCGCTCCCAGTCGTACGAGCCCGGCGTCTTGACCTGACAGGGCCAGTCGGGACTGATGCGCGTGCTGGTCAGGGGCATGATCATCGCTTCCGGTGTGCGGCGTCGTGAGGGTGGTCCGACGAATGCGGGGCGGCCCCGGTCTAGGGGATGGCCGGGGCCGCCACGGGCGCGTCACGCAGACGGCGCGCCCCGGAACACCACACATGCCGACGTGGGTAGGAGCCGGCGGCCGGGGGTGTCCGTACGGGGGCCCCGGCCATCGGGAACCGGCGCTGCGGGTGATGTTGCGTGCGCATGGCTGGTCCGTCGGCTTTCTCGGGGCGGTGGCGCGAGCGGTGGGTCCGCGTGCGCGGAACGTGCCCGGAGTGGGCCGGGCGCGATCCGTGAGCAGTATTTATATATGCCGTCTGGTTTGCAAGACGTATGAAAACATTCATGCGTGCTTTGTGCTGGATGATCCCTGTCCGGGGGTATCGGGGGTTGCAGGATCTTCACGGATCCCACGCGCGGACGTCAGTCCTTCATGAAGAACTGATGCTGCTCGGAGAGCTGTTCGTACTTCTCCAGCCGGGCCTGGGTGCGCTCCGGATCGGCGTCGGTCATGGCCTGGAGCAGCGCGGCGGCCAGCACGCCGGGCGCGGCGTAGGAGTCGAACACCATGCGCGAACCGGTGCCGGTGGCGAAGGTGATCTCGGCCGTCTCGGCCAGCGGCCCGAGTGCCAGGTCGGTGACGAGCGCGACCTTGAGCCCGGCGTCCCGGGCCACCCGGACGGCCTGGAGGGTCTCGTGGGAGTGCCGGGGCATGGCGAAGGCGAGCACCCAGGTGCCGCCGGCCTCGCGGGCCTGGAGCAGGGCGTCGTAGGCCACACTGCCCCCGCGCGTGACGAGCCGTACGTCGGGATGGATCCGGCGGGCCGCGTAGCCGAAGTACTCGGCGAGGGACACGGAGATGCGCAGGCCCAGCACGGTCAGCGGGGTGGAGCGGGACAGCGCGCGGCCGACCCGGATGATCCGGTCGGGGTCGGCGAAGTCGCGCCGCAGGTTCTCCAGGTTCTCGATCTCGGCGTCGACGGCCGCCTGGAGTTCGTTGGCCCGGTCCTCCTCGCCCGGTCCGCCCGCCAGCGTGCTCAGCGCGATCGACTGGAGCCTCTCGCGCAGCGCGGGATAGCCGCTGAAGCCGACGGCGGCGGCGAACCGGGTGACGGAGGGCTGGCTGACCCCGACCCGGTCGGCCAGCTCGGTGATCGACAGGAACGCGGCCTCGGTGATGTGCTCGATCAGATACTGGGCGATGCGCCGCTGCCCCGGCGACAGACGGGGGCCGTCGAAGAGTTCCCGGAGCCGGGAGGTCGGAGCGGGCTCGGCCTCGGGCACGGTCTTTCCCGAGGTGATCGCTGATGCCTGTGCACGTGCCTGCTGCGGCGAGGGCACCCGCTCGCCTCCTTTGTCTGCCACGACCACTCAACATAGCTCACCGGCCGTCTTGACCAGCGGGTTGAGCGTACGTACTCACCGACGGTAGAGGCTGATCGAATAGCCCACATCGCCGACCGGATGACTGGAAGCGATCAGTTCGGCCAGTCGGCCGCGTGCCTTGGCGACCGCCGAATCCGACACCACGAGCAGCCCGTGCACCCGGTCCGGCGGCACGCCGCGCGGATCGGCGGCGCGGATGCCGTAGTACGACGGCACACCACTGCCCTTGTACACCAGCCACACCCGCTCGCCCGGATCGTCCCGGCGCAGCCGGTCGGCGAGCCGGCCCAGGTCCTGCCCCCAGTCCACGTTGGAGTCGTGCAACAGCCGGTGGGTGCGCGCGGGCCCGCCGAACGCCTCGTTGGCGTACGGCAGGTAGTACGGGAAGGTCCGCAGCGAACTCACCGCCGTCCACAGCGCGAGCACGGCCGTCACGGCGGCCGCCCACCGCCTGCGGGGCCACGGCACCCGGCCCGGCACGCCCGCCGGCACGCAGGCCGCCGTCACCGCGAGGAACACCGGCACGCACAGGGCGTACCGCGTACCGAAGTCGCGCGAACCCGTCATCGCCGCCGCCAGCAGCACGGCCGGCGGCAGCAGCAGGTACGGCGCCGCGGCCCGCAGCCGCCGCAGCGCGACCACCGCCACGGCACCGGCCGCGCCCAGCGCCAGCAGGCCGAGCGGAGTCTTCACCAGCAGGGCGACGGGCAGGTAGTACCAGCGCCGGCCGGTGTACACGTGCCCGAACAGATAGCCCTGCCACGGGTAGTCCTCCAGCCCGAACTGCACCCGCATCCCGGCCCGGTACGCGGGCGGCAGCGGCAGCAGGCCGACCAGCGTCCCGCGCGCTCCGCGCGGCGCCGGGACCGGTTCGGCGGGGGAGAAACGCAGCCCGGGATCGACCGCCAGATACGCGACCCAGACCACGGCCACCGCCACCAGCGCCATGCCGCCCGCGGAGGCGAGCGCGGTCAGCACCCGGCGCCGCCGGCCGGCCCCCGCGCACGCGACGCCCACGGACACCGCCGCGAGCCCCGTCAGCACCGGCACCGCCGGCAGCGCGCTCATCTTGGTCGCCACGGCCGCCCCCAGCGCCGCCCCCGCCAGGGGCACGTACATCCTGGGCCGCTGACGCGCCCGCCAGAGCAGCCATACCGCGGTCAGGACGAAGCCGGTCACCGGCATGTCCAGCGTGGCCAGGGAGCCGTGGGCGACCAGGTCGGGCGTGACGGCGTACAGGGCGAGCGCCACCACGGCGCCCGCCGTGCCCGTCAGGTCGCGGGCGAACGCGAAGGCGACCAGCCCGAACAGCAGCGTCAGCACGATCACCGGCAGGCGTGCCCACAGCATCAGCCGCCCGGGGTCGTTGCCCGACTCGTACAGCAGATGCCGGCCCACGTCCCCCTGTGTGCCGGGGTACGACGCGTCGTAGCGCGGGTCCGCCACCGCCACCCCGGCCTCGATCAGCAGCTTGCCGAGCGGCGGATGCTCGGGGTTGTAGCGGATCCGGTGCTCGTGCTGGTAGTCGGTGGCCGTCGCGACGTACACCGGCTCGTCGATCGTCGGGGTCTGCTGCACGGCCGTCGTCACCATCACCGCGGCCATCTGGGCGAGCAGCAGCAGCGCCACGAGCGGCACCAGCCACCGCCGGTGCCGGTGCAGCCCGGCGTACGGGCAAGCCGGGGCCGCGGCGGGAGTCGCCGGACCGAGGACCAGGTGCTGTTCGCGCGCCATCATCCGCCCCGCGGTGGCACCGGCCGTACGGCGGCGGGAGCGTGCGTGGGCCGGATCATGGCCCTACTGTCGCACCGCTCCCGCCACCGGGGCGTCACCGCTGCACGAGTCGTACCGACAGACCTTCTGCCGTGTACACGGGTACGGCCCGCAGCCGGTCGGAGTTCACCTCGATCCGCGCGAACCGGCCGCGCAGCCGGGGTACGTCGAGGACCGGCAGCGTGCTGCCCGCGGCCGGCGGCCGCTCGGTGTCGAGGCGCAGCGACAGCGCGGCCCCACCGCCCAGCACCGCCAGGTGAGGCACCGTCAGCGGCGCCTCGCGGCCCGCGCGCAGGGTGATCTCCAGCGTGCCCGCGTCCTGGGCGTAGGCGCCGCGCAACCGCAGCCGCCCCGCCACCCGCAGGGTGCCGTCCGTGATCCGCACGTCCCCGTGGCCGAGGGCGTCCTCGCCGCCCGCGACCAGCGTGCCCTGGGCCAGTACGGTCCCGCCGGCATAGCGGTTGCGGCCGGTCAGCGTGAGGGTGCCGGTGCCGCGCTTGGTCAGGCCGCCGCGGCCGTCGATGTCGTTGCGCCAGGCGTCGGCCGCCGAGAAGCCGCCCGCCGCCGCGTCCAGCGTGACGGTGACGTCCGTGCCGAAGGCGCCGTAACCGTCCGCCGCGGCGAACAGGTCCAGCCGGCCCCACTGCTCGAAGCCGTCGAGCAGCACGTAGCCGGAGGGCAGCGCGGTGCTGCGCAGCACCGCGCGGCGCTGGTCCGCGCTGAGATACGGCAGCCGGGTCTCCAGCAGCACTTCGGCGCCCTTCGGCACGGTGAGCGGCACGTCGCGGCCCTGCCGGGTGAGGACGTACGTCAGCCGGGGCCGGACCGCGCGGGCGTTGGCGGCCCGGTCGGCGTACGGGTCGGTGCCCATGTGCGCGTAGGAGAAGAGGGTGTCGGCGGTGGTGCCGGTCCGCTCGGTGAACCAGGCGAGGGCCTGGGCGCGGGCGGCGGCCTTCAGCTGGGCGTTCGCCGGGTCGGCGAGGGTGGCCGCGGCGAGCGCGGTGGCCATGATCCGGCCGCCGATGACGTCGACGGGGTGGTGCATGCCCGCCACGATCCGGGTGTGGCTCAGCTCGACGGCGCGCGTCACCAGCTCCTGGAAGCGCTCCGGCACGGCGTACGCGTAGGCCAGCGCGGCCAGGTGGAAGGCGTTGGTGTGGCCGCTCGGGAAGCCGCCGTCGTCGGTGGCGGAGGCGCCGCGCTGGCGCAGCAGCTGCGGGGCGACGGACACCGGGGAGTCGTACACCGGGAAACCGAACGCGTCCGTCCTGCCGGTGTCGACGACCTCGCTGTCCTCGTTCAGCCGCCACGGACGCGGGTACTCGTAGGCGTACTTGGCGGGATTGCCGGAGGCGTACGGGCCGCGCAGCGTGTCGACGAGTTCGGCGACCTTGCCGAGCGCCGAGTCGTGGGCGCCCGCGCCGAGCGCCGAGCCGGCCGGGGCGTCGGCGGGCAAGACGTCGCTGACGGTGGTCGCCGGGGTGCCGTCGGGGGCGCCGGTGATCGAAGTGACCGCCCTGGCGCCCGTCTTGTACAGGTCGGCCAGCGGGCCGAGGCCCGCGATCATCGCGTAACTCTGGTGCTGGCGGTCGTAGACGAACGCTTCCTTCGCCTGGGCGTCGGTGCGCTCGGCCGTGGTGCGGGCGCAGTAGCGCAGGTCGGCGCGGAGGATCTCGGGGCGCAGCGGGGTGCCGGTGTTCCAGGCGGCGCCGGTCTTCCACACCTGGGCGAAGCCGCCGAGGACCCGGACCACGGCGTTGGTCTCGGGCGTCAGGTTGGCGGCGACGTTGGTCCGGTAGTCGTCCACGAACGCGGCCGGCGCGGTGGCGGCCTTGGCGTCGGCCGCGGGCAGCCAGACGGCGGCGGCCGGGCCGGCGAGCACGCCCGCCGACGCGGCCAGCGTGGTGGTGAGGAACCCGCGCCGGTTCAGCGCGGCGGAGGGGTGCCCGGCAGGTGACGGCATGCCTGTGCCTCTCGGAAGCGGTCCACGGAACGCGGGGCGCGATGTGCCGACGTGTGCGAAACCGTGGAGAAGGAGGAGGAAGAAGTTGAACGAGTGAATATCTAGGGGTGGGGTGTGACCCGTCGGGAAGGTCCGGGTGATGTGCGTCCGGTCGGCAGGTGAACGCGGGGCGCTCGGCACACAGAAACCGACAACCGGCGCCCGGCACACCGCGGTTCCAGTGCCGTGCTCACAGCAGCCCGCGCGCGAGCGTCACCGCCCCCGCCACCGGCGGCACCCGCAGTGGGCGCGGCCGGGCCGACGGCAGGGACGCGGCGAGGGCCGCCGTGAAGGCGTCGTACAGCGCGGGCTGGGCGAGGATCGTGCCGCCCGCGACCACCACGTCGTCGGTCGCCGCGCCACGCCGGTCGAGGAGTTCGACCAGCGCGGCGAGCGAGCGGCCGCCGGCGGTGATGACGTCATGGGCGAGCGCCGAGCCCGCCTCGGCGGCGGCGAAGACGGCCGGGGCATGCCGGCCCCAGGCGGCGGACGGCTCGGCGGCGCTCTCCAACGCCGCGCCCAGCGCGGGCACTTCGGGCGCGCCGAACGCGTCGAGGAGGGCCGCCGCCAGCGCGTCGGGTGCCTCGCCGCGGTCGTGGGCGGCCCAGCAGGCACGCACCGCCTCGCGGACCAGCCCGGCCGCGCCGCCCTCGTCGCCCAGCACCGCGCCCCAGCCGCCGACCTGCACGGCCGTGCCGTCGGCGCGCCGCCCCACCGCCACCGAGCCGGTGCCGGCGACGAGGCCGGCGCCCTTGTCCAACCCGGCGGCGGGGACGAGGAGTTCGGCGTCGCCCACGACCAGCGTGGGCACGTCGAAGTGGAGGTGCAGGGCGGCGCGGAGCTGCTCGCACTGGCGCGCGGTCTCGCAGGCGTGGCCGCCCACCGCCAGCGCCGCCGGGCGCGGGCCGGCCGGCAGGGCCTCGCCGATCAGCCGGGCCAGCCAGCCCGCGGCGGCGACCGGGTCGTGCGGCCGCCAGCCGCCGCTCGTACGGACGTGGTCGGCGAGCGGGGTGTCCCCGGCCACGGCACGCAGCCGGGTCTTGGTGCCGCCCACGTCGATGCCGACCAGGACGGGCGTGGAGTCCTGCACGGGACCTCTTTCGTCGTGCGTCGTGTGCGCTGTGTCCTTCGTGCGCGCGGTGCAGCGACGGCGGGCGAACCGTGCCGGGGGAGCCGGGGACAAGCCGGTGAAAACCGGGAAACGGGGGTGATCGCAGCGGTCGGGAAGCCCCGGGACGGGCCTCTGGCGGAGCACGGCAGGCGAGTACCGTGAGTTCGTTAGGAAATTAACTAACGAAGTACAGTGCGTCAAGAGTCCTCGCGACCTGTGGGAGAACCGTGGAACACGACGTGGTGGCGGCACCCCGGCTGACCGAGAGCGCGAGCGCGGTGTTCGCCGTGCTCGCGCAGGCGGGCAGCGCGACCCGGCCGCAACTGGCGAGCCTGGCCGGACTGTCCAAACCGACGGTGTCCTCGGCCGTCGCGGAGCTGGAGAGCGCCGGGCTCGCCGCCCCCTCCGGCACCGCCTCCAGCGGCACCGGCCGCAGCGCCGCCGTCTACCGGCTCGGCCCCGACGCCGGCGCCGTCCTCGCCGTCGACCTCGGCCCGGACCTCACCCGGGTCCGCGGCTGTGCTCTCGACGGCAGCCTGCTCGCCGAGGTCACCGCGCCCCGGGCCGAGGCCGCGGACGCCGTCCGCGAGACACTCGGCGCGCTGCCCGCCGCGCTCCCGCCGCGCGCCATCGTCGTCGCCGTCGGCGATGTCACCGCACCGTCCGGGAAGGGCGCGCAGATGCGTCCCGCGACCGCCAAGGCCGGTCCCGTCTTCGACGCCGTGGCCGTCGCACTGCCCCCGGGCGTCCCCGTGCACCTGGAGAACAACGTCAACTGCGCTGCGCTCGCCGAGCTGCACGAGGGCGCCGCCCAGGGCCGTGCCACCTTCGGGTATCTGCGCGTCGGCGTGGGCGTCGGCCTCGGCATCGTCATCGGCGGACAGGTGGTGCGCGGGGCGAACGGCGCCGCCGGCGAGCTGGCCCGGCTGCCCTACCCGTGGGACGACGGCAGCGAGCCGTGCCTGGAGGCCCTGGAGGAGTACATGGGCGCGCGTTCCCTGCTGCGCCGCGCCGCCGAGGCCTGGCGCGAGACGGACGGGCCGTGCCCCGAGACCGCTGAGCAGCTGTTCGCGCTGGCCGGCGAGGGACGGGCGCCGGCCCGCGCCGTCGTCGCGCGGCACGCCGCCGACGTCGGCCGGCTGGCCGCCGCCGTGACCGCCGTGCTGGACCCGGGGCTGATCGTGCTCGGCGGCAGCACCGGCGCGGATCCCCGGCTGCTGCCCGGGGTGCGGGCCGAACTGGCCCGGCTGAGCTGGCCCACCGAGGTGGTCAGCAGCACGGTCGGCGACCTGGGCACCGTCGTGGGCGCGGCCCGCCTCGCGGTGGCCCGAGGTGTCCGAACCGTGACCGAGCCCGGGCGGCGGAAGGATTGACGGCTTCCGGCCCGTTCTGCCAATGTCCGGACAAGCGCTTTCTAAGCCGGTCGGGACGCCGGCTTGGGTCGGCGTCCCGACCGTACGCGACGTACGGCAGCCGCACGAGGGCGTGCTTGTGCGACGACGGCACTCATGGCCGGGGATCCCACCCGCGAAGGCGACGCGGCCGGGCGAGGCCGCGCCCCCGGGAAGCGAAATTTCACCTGCAGAACGCACCCGTGCCGCCTCGGTCGGCGCCGTGCTCCGTCCCCCTACGACGAAAAGGGATCGAAGATGACCAGTGTGGGTGTGCGGCGCTCCCGCCGACTCGGCCGCGGCGGCATACGCCGCGTGGTTCCCCTCGCTGCCGTGGCTGCGGCAGGTGCCTTTCTGCTCTCCGCCTGCGGGTCGGGGACCGGCTCGGGCGGCAACTCCAAGTCGCTGACGTTCTGGATCTCCACGGTTCCGGGGCAGGACGCGGGCTGGAAGAAGCTGGTGGCGCAGTACAAGAAGGAAACCGGCGTCGACGTCAAGCTCGTCAACATCCCCTACGACGGCTACCCGGCGAAGCTCCACAACGCCGCTCAGGCGAACGCTCTGCCGGACGTGGCGGACGTGCCCGCGCTGGACCCGATCTGGTCGAACAAGCTGCTCGACCTCAGCTCCATCGCCAACGACAAGAGCAACAACATCAATGGCAACTTCCTCGCCAAGGACTCGTCCGGGAAGGTGCTGTCCATCCCCTCGGACGTCACCGCGTCCGGCCTGTACATCAACGAGACCCTGTTCAAGAAGGCCGGCGTCTCCTTCCCGGCCTCGCCCCAGAAGACCTGGACCTGGACCGACTTCATCAAGGCGGCGAACACGGTCCGGGAGAAGACCGGCGCCAAGTACTCCCTGACGTTCGACCAGTCGCCGTCCCGGCTCCGCGCCATGGTGTACGAGATGGGCGGGCAGTACGTCCACGCGGACTCCTCCGGCACGTTCTCGGTGGACGATGCGACCAAGAAGGCCGTGAACTACTTCGTCGGACTGAACGACGACAAGACCATGCCGAAGTCGGTGTGGACCAGCGGCGCCGACCCGTCGGCCATGTTCCAGAGCGGTGACGTGGTCGCCTACTGGTCCGGCGTGTGGCAGGTTCCCGCCTTCGCGGAGAGCATCAAGAAGTTCGACTGGGCGAGCGTCCCGACTCCCGCCGAGCCGGTCCAGGCGAGCGACGTCAACAGCGGCGGCATGATGGTCGGGTTCGACAACAACGGCGCCGCGGCCACCGCCGCGCAGAAGTTCCTGTCCTGGGTGTACGCGCCGAAGCAGTACACCGAGCTGGTCGAGTCCTCCGGGTTCCTCCCGGTCGAGAGCGGTCTGAACCCGAAGTACCCCTTCACCTCCGAGGCGGCGCAGGCGGCGTTCAAGCTGTACAACCAGGAGATACCGCTCTACGCCCCGATCTCCGGGTACTTCAACACCGCGCAGACGAACTGGGTGCTGAAGGGCAAGAGCCTCACGACCGACCCGACCAAGACGGAGCTCGGCAAGGCGATCAACGGCCAGCAGTCAGCCGACAAGGCCCTGGAGAACATCGTGGCCGGCTACAACCAGCAGGTCGGCGGCGGGTCGTAGACCACAGGGCCGGGCGGCGGGGCCGAGACACCGCCGCCCGGCCCTGGCCGCCCACGTGACGCCGGGCTCATGGCGTGAGCCCACAGGAATCCCTTCCACCAGCACGGAGTCAGGAAGATGACAAAACGCGCCTCGGACGTGTCCGCGAGCCCGCCCAGGAGACGCCGCAGCTACACGATCGCGCCGCTCGTCCTCATCGCGGCCAATGTCGTGCTCTTCGCGCTGTTCTTCGTGTGGCCGGCGGTGATCGGGCTCGTCTACTCCTTCACGAACTACACGGGGGTGGGGGCGTTCCAGTTCGTCGGACTGGACAACTACAGCAACCTGTTCGGGGACTCCTCCTTCTACGACGCGCTGACCCGGACGCTGCTGTACACCGTCCTCTTCGTTCCGCTGAACTTCGCGCTCTCGCTGCTCATCGCCAACATGCTGGTGAGCAGGCACGCCAAGGGAGCGTCGCTCGCCCGCGTCGTCTTCTTCATCCCGTGGCTGCTGTCGCCCATCGTCGTGGGTGTCCTGTGGCGGTGGCTGTTCGGCGAGAACTTCGGACTGGTCAACTACGTCATCGAGAAGCTCGGCGGGCACGCCGTCCCGTGGCAGTCGAACGCGGACCTGTCGCTGCTGGTGGTGGTGATGGCGGCGTCCTGGGCCTGGACCGGCTTCTCGATGCTGCTGTTCATCGCGGCGATCAAGAACGTGCCGGTGTCGTACTACGAGGCGGCCTCGCTCGACGGCGCCGGTCCCTGGCGCCAGTTCATCAGCATCACGCTGCCGAGCATCGCGCCCACCTCGTTCATCGTCATCCTGCTCAACACGATCAACGCGATGAAGGAATACCCGCTGTTCGTCTCCCTCAACAACGGCGGACCCGGAACGTCGAACAACCTGCTGGTCCAGTACATCTACCAGACCGGCTTCCAACGGGGCCAGATCGGCTACGCGAGCGCCGCGTCGTTCGTGCTCATGCTCATCCTGATGGCCGTCGCGATCGTTCAGCTGATCGTCAACCGGCGGGTGGAGAACCGATGACAACCACAGACATGCCACGCCCGGTCGACGCCGGTCCCGGACGGGCCGTCTCGAAGAAGCGGACCCGCAACGCGGGCAGCGGCGGGGTCCGGCGGGCGGTGTCCGCGACGGCACTGCTGTGGATCCTGGCGTGCCTCTACGGGTTGCCGGTGCTGTGGTTCATCCTCAGCTCCCTCAAACCGGCCGGGGATCTGTTCTCCTATCCGCTGACGCTGGTTCCGCACCACCCCACCCTGTCGGGTTACCTGACGGCGTGGCGCAGTGCCAACTTCTCCCAGTACTTCGTCAACACGACCCTCGTGTGCGTGATCACGACGGTCCTCACGGTGGCAGCCAGCTGCTGCACCGGGTACGCGCTGGCCAAGTACGACAACAAATGGCTCAAGGCGTTCTTCATCTGCATCCTGGCCACCACCATGCTGCCGGGCGAGGTCATGCTCGCCCCGGAGTTCCTGGTGGTGCGCAACCTCGGCCTCTACAACTCGTTCACCGGCATCATCCTCCCGGCCGTGCTCACCGCGACCGGATGCTTCATGTTCCGCCAGTTCTTCCTGACGGTTCCCGACGAACTCGTGGAAGCCGCACGCATCGACGGCGCCCGCGAACTGTCGATCTTCCTGCGGATCATGGTGCCGCTCTCCCGGCCCATCATGCTGACCCTCGCCATCCTGTCCTTCCAGTGGCGGTGGAACGACTACATCTGGCCGCTGCTGATGCTCAACGACCCCACCAAGTTCACCGTACAGATCGGCATCCAGAGCATCGTCGGCGCGCAGAACATCAACTGGTCGGTCCTGCTCGGCGCATCGGTCATCTCCATGATCCCGCTGATCGTCATCTTCCTGGTCTTCCAGCGCTACGTCATGGGCGCCGACATCAATGCCGGACTGAAGGACTGACCGTGCCCACCCCGCTCGACCACGAGTTCGTCCGCGCGGTGGCCCGCGCCGCCGACCGGCTGGCCGCGCCGCTGGCGGCCGGCCCCGACGAGGAACCCGCCGGGGTGCCGCACCGCGGCCTGGCACGCCGGGTGAAGACCCTGGTCGCCGCGTACCGTTCCCCGGACTCGGCACTGCACGGCAGCAGGCAGGCCGTCGCCGCCACGCTGACCCACCTGCGCGCCCTGCGGGCCGCACAGACGCCCTCCGGCCTCTTCGCCGGCGGCGACAACGTGCAGTCACCGCCGGATTCCGCGTTCACCGTCAACGACGTGTGCGACGCGCACGTCCTCGCCGCCGGCGCGGGGCCGGAACTGCGCGACGTCACGGCCGCGCTCGCCGAGATCGCCCGCTCCGCCTCCGGCAGTCTCCTGACCGGAGGGGTGCACACCCCGAACCACCGCTGGGAGCTGTGCGCGGTGCTGGCCCGGCTGCACCGGTCGTTCCCGGACGACCGGCTGCTCGACCGCGTGGCGGAATGGCTCGCCGAGGGCGTCGACATCGACGCCGAGGGGCTGTACGCGGAACGGAGCGCCAACTACGCGGCCCACGTGTCCAACCCTTCGCTCCTGCTGCTGGCCGGCGTGCTCGGCCGCGCCGACCTGCTGGACGCCGTCGAACGCAATCTCGCCACGACCCTGGACCTCATCAGGCCGGACGGCACGGTGGAGACCGTCCACTCGCGACGGCAGGACCAGAACCACCCGTTCCCGCTGGCGCCCTACCTGCCGCACTACCGGCTGCTCGCGGTCCGCACCGGCCGGGGCGACTTCAGCCGGGCGGCCCGGCTGGCGGCCGCCGGCGGCGTCGGCGACCCCGGACTGCTCGCCGAGACCCTCCTCACCCCGGACCTGTGCCGTGCACTGCCCGCGCCGGCCGTGGAGACACTGCCCCGCGACCGGTACCTCACCACCGCACGCCTCGCCACCCGCGCCTCGGCCGGCGCGCACACGGTGGTGTACGGCGGCTCCGACGTCCCCGAGCACCGGCGCATCCGCTCGGGCCTCGCCTCCAATCCCACCTTCCTGCGCCTGTTCGCAGGCGACGCCGTCCTCGACGCGGTCCGTCTCTCGCGGGGCTTCTTCGACATGGGCCCGTTCCGCGCCGCCGGCATGCAACGCCTCTCCGACAGCCGCTACCGGCTCACCGAGACCCTCTCGGCCGCCTACTACCAGCCGCTCCCGCCGGGCCGGCGCCGGGACGACGGCGCCTACCGGATCGCGGACGAGGGACGCTTCTCGGCCGCGATGGCCTTCCCGGACCGGCCTCGGGACGAAATCTCACACACGACGCGCGTCGAGGTGGACCTGCGGGAGGACGGTGCCGACCTGCGGATCGACATCCGCGGACCACGGGTGCCCTGGGCCCTCGAACTGACCTTCCGGCCGGGCGGCGTGCCAGAGGGCGCCGTACCGATCGGCGACGGACGCTGGTGCCTGACGAGGGGGCCGATGACCTACCGGGTCGGCGACGACGAGATCCGGGTCGAGGCCGGCGTCGAGGCAGGCGAACCGCTTGCCGGGCCGGACCGGAGCGACGTACTGCGGTACGACCCGGGTCAGGACCACACCGTGGTGGGCGGCACCGATGCGACGACCGGGAACCGCGTCTACATTGGTGGACACGGCCCGCACACACTGACCGTCGCACTGCGCGCCCGCAGGCCCGCACCTGTCGTGTGACCCCGACGACCCGCGCCATGGCCACCTCAGGCATGAAGGGCTGATCCCCGTTGCACCTCCCGTCCCCTCCCGTGCACCTCCCCCACCAGCGCGGCCCCCTGCACGACCTGCCCGACACCCCCGAGGCCTACGACGCCGTCCTCGCCGACGTCGTCGAGCAGGCCCTCGCCCGCCTCACCCCCGAGGGCAGCCTCGAACACCCCGACGCCCTCGACGACGTCGGCGACACCTCGCTCGGCATCACCGCCCTGCTCGCCCTCGCCTGGCAGCGCGGCAAGGCCCCCCGGCTGCCCGAGGCCGTCCGCCGCAGCCTCGCCTTCCACCTCCGCGAGCGTGTCTACACCGGGGACAACCCCGGATACCCCAACCTGCGCCTGACCAACTCGGCTCTGCCGTACGCCCGTTACGTCCTCGAAGCGGGCGCCCACCCCATCGGCGACTGGCCCAGCACGGTCTGGGCGCTGCTCCAGGCGGTCAACGTCCTCGACGCGGCCGACGGCCTCCTTGACGACGAACAGCGCGCCGAACTAAGGGAGTTGGCGCACGGCTACTGGCGCTGGCTGACCGAGGCGACCTTCTTCAACCCGCAGGAGGCCGGCAACCAGGCCATCGGCTGCGTGGTCGGCGGCCTGATGCTCGCCCGCCATCTCCCGGCAAAGGAGGGGGAGTCGGTACGGGCACGGGCACTGGGCCTGTACGCCGAGGAGATCCGCGCCCACCGGGTCCGCGACCGGGGCGCCCTGCTGCCGCCCGAGCACGGCGGCGCCTACGACAACAACTACGGCCCCATCTCCCTGTCCTTCCTCGCCCAGGCCCACCGCGTCAGCGGCGCGGAGATGTTCACCGAGGACGGCGACACCCTCGCCCGCTACCTCGACGCCCGGCTGACCAGCGGCGGCTACGACTGCGGCGGCCCGCGCTACAGCGAACAGCACTCCGGCTTCGAATCCGTCCTCGGCCTGCGCTACTTCGGCGCACGCATCGGCACCGACCTGGGCCGCTACCGGGGCGACACCCGCTGGGGCCGGCACGCGGTCCAGCGTGACGGCCGGATCGACGGGCACTTCGCCTTCATGCTGGTCTGGCAGATCCAGGACCCCACGCGCTGGCACCGCACCCCGTCGACCGCCGTCGCCCGCCACCAACTGCGCTCCGGCACCGTCTCCGTGGCCTTCGACAGCCGGATGACCCCGGCCCTGATCGAGGCCGCCGGCACCTACTACCTGCCCGCCGCCGTGCACCGCCAGCACGGCTTCGGCCCGGTCACCGACGGCTTCCTGCTGTGCCGCCCGATGGGCGAGGTGCGGGTCCGCGACGTCCGCGCCGACGATCTCGCCGCCAAGCTGGTCACCAAGCCGGTCGTGGGCCGCGACCACGTCCTGCGCCACGTCCGCTCGCTGTACGTCACCGACGGCACGCGCCTGTGGGTGACGGTCGCCCTGGAACGGCTCGACGGAGCGCCGTACCTGCTGTGCGGGCTGCCGTACGCCGCCGACGACGGCGACCGGGTGCGCCGCGTCGCCGAGGGCGAGGTGACGTCGGCGGGCGCCCTGCGCCTCACCCACCCGGCGGCGTCGGGCGACGACCACTTCGACGCCCGCGCCGAACTCACCCAGGAACAGACCGCGTTCGCTCTCGCCGCCGACCCGCGCGGCTACGGCGACCCCGACGAGGGCTGGCGGCACCTGGTCTCCTCCACCGCCCTGGAGGCCGGCCCGGCCCCGGGCGCGCCGCAGGGGCTGCACGTGTTCGCCGTACGGTACGGGCCGGGCGGATCGTTCGCGCCCGTCCTGGAAGCGGCCGGGGAGGTACTCACCGTGCGCACCGAGGAGTTCACGGCGGTCCTCGGCCCTGTGGCCGGGGACGAGCGGGGTGAGCCCGCGCTCACCCTGCGCCGCTGAGCCTCAGCGCTCGGGGAGCACGACGGCCGGGAGCGCGGCGGGCGGCACCACCAGGTCCGCCCGCCCCCGCGTCGCCGCCACCAGGTCGGCGTTGCGCTGGTCCGTGCCCAGCACCCAGGCCACGGCGCTCTCGTGGTCCTTGCCGAACTCCTCGTGCCGCGCGACCAGTCGCCCGATCCGCTCGTCCTCGGCGATCTCGCAGAACCACACCTCGTCCAGACACGGCCGCACCCGCGCCCACGAACCCTCCGCCACCAGCAGGTAGTTGCCCTCGGTCACCACCAGCCGGGCGGCCGGCGCCACCGGGATCGCGCCCGCCAGCGGCTGCTCCAGGACCCGCTCGAACCCGGGCGCGTACACCACCTCGTCGGTGTCCTCGCGCAGCCGGCGCAGCAGCGCCGCGTACCCGGCCGCGTCGAAGGTGTCCGGGGCGCCCTTGCGGTCCCTGCGGCCCAGGCGGTCCAGCTCGGCGTCGGCCAGATGGAAACCGTCCATCGGGACGTGCGCCACCCAGGGCGGTCCGTCCCCGTTCAGGGCGCGCACCACCTGCTCGGCCAGGGTCGTCTTGCCCGCGCCGGGGCCGCCCGCGATGCCGAGCACGGCACGCCGGCGGTCCCGGACGAGGCCACGGGCGCGATCGAGAAGGTCGTCGAAGGTCAGCGGCACACCGCACAGTGTGGCACCGGCGCGTGCCTCGGACTTTGCCGAGAAGTACCCTGCGGTGTGGCGTGCGCCACCCCTCGAACGCCGATCGTGGGGAAGAGTGCCGGTATGACTCAGCTCGGTCTGCCAGAAGCGATCCAGGCCTGTCTGTTCGATCTCGACGGGGTCGTGACCAAGACGGCCCTCGTGCACGCGGCCGCCTGGAAGGAGACGTTCGACGCGTTCCTGCGCGACTACGACGGCGAGACGGGGCGGCCCTTCGACGCGGACGCCGAATACGACGAGTACGTCGACGGCCGCCCCCGCGCCGACGGAGTGCGGGCCTTCCTCGACTCGCGCGGCATCCACCTGCCCGAGGGCACCCCCGACGACCCACCCGGGACCCGCAGCGTCCACGGTCTCGGCAACCGCAAGAACGCCCTGCTCCTCGAGAAGATCCGCACCGGCGGCGTGGAGGCCTACGCGGGCACCCTGCGTTATCTGGAGGCGGTGCGCGCCGAGGGGCTGCGCACGGCGATCGTGTCCTCCAGCGCCAACTGCCGCGACGTGCTCCGCGCGGTCGACGCCGAGCACTACTTCGACGTGCGGATCGACGGGGTCGTCGCCGCCGAGCGGCACCTGCCGGGCAAGCCGCACCCCGACACCTTCCTCGCCGCCGCCCGCGACCTCGGCGTCGAGCCGTCGCAGGCCGCCGTCTTCGAGGACGCCCTGGCCGGCATGGACGCGGGCCGCGCGGGCGGGTTCGGGTACGTCGTCGGCGTCGACCGCGTCGGCCAGCGCGAGGCGCTGTACGCACACGGCGCGACGATCGTCGTAGGCGACCTCGCGGAGCTGGGAGGCAAGGAATGATCACCGACCGGTCGTACGCCGTCGAACCGTGGGCCGTCCGCGAGACCGCCCTCGACCTCGGCGTCCTCGCCCAGAGCGAGTCGGTGTTCGCGCTGTCCAACGGCCATGTCGGCTGGCGCGGCAACCTCGACGAGGGCGAGCCGCACGGCCTGCCCGGCAGCTACCTCAACGGCGTGCACGAGGTGCACCCGCTGCCGTACGCCGAGGCCGGGTACGGTTACCCGGAGTCGGGCCAGACCGTCATCAACGTGACCAACGGCAAGATCCTGCGACTGCTCGTGGACGACGAGCCGTTCGACCTGCGCTACGGCCGGCTCGTCGCCCACGAACGCGTCCTGGACCTGCGCCGCGGGGTGCTGGAGCGGACCTGCGAGTGGACCTCGCCGGCCGGCTCCACGGTCCGGGTGCGCTCCACCCGGCTGGTGTCGCTGACCCAGCGCGCGGTGGCCGCCGTCGCCTACGAGGTCGAGGCCGTCGGCTGCCGCAGCCGCGTGGTGATCCAGTCCGAACTGGTCGCCAACGAGACCCTGCCCGCCTCCGACGGCGACCCGCGCGCGGCCATGGCGCTGCAGTCGCCGCTGGAGCAGGAGGACCACTTCGCCGCCGACCACCGGCTGCGGCTGGTGCACCGCACCAAGCGCAGCGGTCTGCGCGTCGCCGTGGCCGCCGACCACGTCGTGAGCGGCCCGGAGCGTACGACGACCCGCAGCGAGAGCGGCTTCGACGTGGCCCGGCTGACGGTCACCTCCGTACTGGAACCGGGGCAGACGCTGCGGGTGGAGAAGCTGGTCGCGCACGGCTGGTCCGGCACCCGCTCGCTGCCCGCCATGGCCGACCAGGTCGACGCCGCCCTCGCCGCCGCCGCGCACGACGGCTGGGCGGGGCTGCTCGCCGACCAGCGGGCCTTCCTGGACGACTTCTGGGCCCGCGCGGACGTCGAGGTGGAGGGCGACGAGGAGATCCAACAGGCCGTCCGCTTCGCCCTGTTCCACGTCCTGCAGGCCGGCACCCGCGCCGAGCAGCGCGCGATCCCGGCGAAGGGACTGACCGGCTCCGGATACGACGGGCACGCCTTCTGGGACACCGAGATGTTCGTGCTGCCCGTGCTCACCCACACCGCGCCCACCGCCGTCGCCGAGGCCCTGCGCTGGCGGTACAACACCCTGGACGAGGCCCGCGAGCGCGCGGCCCAACTCGGGCTCGCCGGCGCCGCGTTCCCCTGGCGCACCATCGCCGGACCGGAGGGCTCGGCGTACTGGCCGGCCGGCACCGCCGCCTTCCACGTCAACGCCGGGATAGCCGACGCCGTCGTCCGGTACGTCGAGGCCACCGGTGACGACGGCTTCGAGCGCGAGGTCGGCGCGGAACTGCTCGTGGAGACGGCCCGGTTGTGGCGCTCGCTGGGCCACCACGACAGCCGCGGCGACTTCCACATCGACGGCGTCACCGGACCCGACGAGTACAGCGCGGTCGCCGACGACAACACGTACACCAACCTGATGGCCCGGCGGAACCTGCTCGCGGCGGCCGACGCCGTCGAACGCCACCCGGACCAGGCCGCCCGGCTCGGTGTGGACGCGGAGGAGAGCGCGGCCTGGCGGGACGCCGCCGCGGCGATGCACGTCCCCTACAACGCCGAACTCGGCGTCCACGAACAGCACGCCGGGTTCACCCGCTACCAGCGCTGGGACTTCGCCGGCACCCGCCCCGGCCAGTACCCCCTGCTCCTCCACTTCCCCTACTTCGACCTCTACCGCAAGCAGGTCGTCAAACAGGCCGACCTGGTGCTGGCCATGTACACCTGCGGCGACTGGTTCGAGCGGGGCGACGCGGGCGCGGCCGAGGAGCAGATCGCCCGGAACTTCGCCTACTACGAGCCGCTGACCGTCCGGGACTCCTCGCTGTCCGCCTGCTGCCAGGCCGTCATGGCCGCACGGACCGGTCATCTCGACCTCGCCTACGCCTACACCGCCGAGGCGGCCCTGATGGATCTACAGGACCTGGAGCACAACACCCGTGACGGGCTGCACATCGCCTCGCTGGCCGGCACCTGGATGGCGCTGGTGGCGGGCTTCGGCGGACTGCGCCGCGACGGCGAGAACCTGCGCTTCGCACCCCGGCTGCCCGAGCGGCTGAGCCGGCTCGCCTTCCACGTCCGGTTTCGCGGCCGCACGCTGCGCGTGGACATCGGACCGGACAAGGCGACGTACGCGCTCCTCGCCGGCCCGCCCCTGACCCTGCGCCACCACGGCGAGCCGCTGACGGTGACCACCGCCGACCCTGCCGTCCGCGCCGTACCGCCACCGGTGCGCCGCCCGGCCCCCGAGCAGCCGCCGCACCGGACGCCGCACGCGGGCTGAGGCCCGGCGGCACACGTCGGGCGGGCACGACGTGTGCCGCCGGGCTCAGCTCAGTGCGCCGGACAGCAGCCCCATCAGGTCGCCCGTTGCGTCGGCGGCCAGCAGGGCGGGCAGGGCGCCCAGGGCGAGGACGGCCGCGGCGGCGGTCCACAGGCGTGGGGGAGGGGTGGTGTGGAGGGCCGCGATCCGGCGGGTGACGGCCCGGTCGGTGAAGCCGAGGGCGCAGGCCGCCCGGGCGCGGCCCGCCGTGAGCGCGGCCCGGGCCAGCGCGCGGGCGGTGGTCCGGCGGTCCCCGACCAGGTCCGCGGCCCGCTCGTCCGCCCAGCGCTCCACCAGGAACGCGACGGCCGTACGCACCGGGCGCAGCAGCGGATTGGCGGCCGCGGCGAGCGTCACCGCCGTCACCAGCGCCCCGTGCCGGTACGTGAGATGGGCCCGCTCGTGCGCGAGCAGCACCCGGCGTTCGGCCGGGGTCAGTGCGCTCAGCATCGCCGAGGTCACCAGGATCCGGCCGGGCCGGCCCGGAATCGCGAACGCCTGGGGCACCGCGGAGGCCGCGACGATCAGCTCGGTGTCCGCCGGCTGCCCTGCGCACAGCCGCCGCAGTGCCCGCCGCGTGGACCGCTCGGCGCGCACCGCCCGGTGCAGCCGTACGGCGACGACCAGCAGCGCGGCACTCGCGCCGAGCCCGATCACCTCCGGCACCGGGTCCATGACCGGACGGCCCGCCTCGCGCGCCTCACGGATCACCGGCGGGGCGTCCCCGAGGAGCGCGGCGGCCAGCAGCACCAGCGACCAGGTGGTGGCCGCGGCCGTCAGCACGGCGGCCGACGCCAGCACCGGTGCGGCCAGTGCCGGGGCGACGCGCCGGGCGATCACCGGGCCGACCAGTGCCAGCAGCAGGGACACCACCAGCGGTCCGTACACGTCGAAGATCATGCGCCGCCCCCGGCGAGCACCTCGCGCAGCGCGCGCTCCTCCTCGGGGCTCAGCCCGGTGACGAACTGTTGGAGCGCGGCGATCGGGTCCGGGCCCCGGTCCAGGGCCTCGTGCATCGCCTCGGCGGTCAGCTGGGCCGCGTTCTTCGCCGGCCGGTACGCGCCGCGCCGTCCGGCCGCGTCGCGCAGCACCAGCCCCTTGTCGTACAGACGCTTGAGGATCGTGTGCACCGTGTTGTAGGCGAGCGCCCCGTCGACCTCGGCCTGGATCTCCGCCGGGGTCAGCGGCCGCTCGGTGGCCCACAGCGCGGCCAGCACCTCGCTCTCCAGCTCCCCGGCGCTGCGCCGCTCCGCCCTGCCGCGGGACTCCGTGCCAGCCATGCCCCCACCTTACAGCGCGTAGTGCGTGGGCCGGATGGGCCTGTCCGTCCGACAAGAGCCAGCGATACGGGGTAGTTTGGGGGTGTTTTCCCTTGGCCCTACAGGCTGTAGGGTTGCAAGGGCTCCGCCCGCCACGGGGCAAGAGGGGTGATCATGGCCGCCAGTGCGCACGCCACACACGCGGTATCGCGCGATGCCCACGCCCGGAGCGGCCGATGACGGCTCCCGGAACGGAAACGACCGCGGGCACGGAATCGTCCCCGCCCACGGCGACGCCCCTGCCCACGGAACTCGCCGCCGCCTCCTCCGTCGTCCACCGGCCCGCGCCCTGGCACCTCGGCGTCCTGCTCGCCGTCCTGCTCGGCGGGGCCTACCTGGCCCGCCGGCACTGGCCCGCGCTGGAGAGCGGAGCCGGGCGGCTGGCCGGTGCCGACCAGGGGTGGATGCTGGTCGGCGCGACCGCGGCCCTCGGCACCTGGGCGGCCTCGGCGCTCGCCCAGCAGGGCGCGGTCGTACCGCGGCTGCCCCGACCCCGGCTGGTCGCCGCCCAGTTCGCCGCCTCCGCCGCCAACCACCTGCTGCCCGCGGGCCTCGGCGCGGGCGCGGTCAACGTACGGTTCCTGATGCGCTGCGGACTGCCCGCCGCCCGCAGCGCCGGCGCTCTCGCCGTCAAGGCCGCCACCGGTGCCGTCGTCCGCCTCGCACTGATCGCGCTGCTCGTCCCGGCCTGCCCGGGCCTGCTGCGGCTGCCGCACCTGTCCACGACTGTCCTCGCCTGCGCCCTGGGCGCCGTACTCCTGCTGGCCGTGCTGCTGGTGACCCCCTGGTGGGCGCGGTGCCGCCGGGCCCTCACCCCCGTCCTCGCCGACATCCGCGCCCTGCACGCCCGCCCCGCCCGCGCGGCGGCCCTGTGGGGCGGCTCCCTCGTCTTCGCCGGGCTGCACTCCCTGGTCGTCGTGGCCGTCGGCCAGGCCGTCGGACTGCCGCTGCCCCCGCTGCAGGTGGCCCTGCTGTACCTCACCGCGAGCAGCGCCGCCGCGCTGCTGCCCACACCGGGCGGACTCGGCTCCCTCGACGCGGCGCTCGCCCTCGCCCTCACCGTCGCCGGCGCCCCCGGCGCGTCCGCCGCCTCCGCCGTCCTCGGCTACCGGCTGCTGACCGTGTGGCTGCCCCTGGTCCCGGGCCTGCTGGTGCTCGCGGTGATGGTGCGACGCAAGGCCCTGTGAAGGGCGGGGAGTTTCCCGCGCGGCCACTTCAGGTAGGAGTCGGGTGTCGTATGCCGTACTGGAGGGGGAGAGCCATGGCCGGGACCGAGACAGCGGGGCTGCCGAGCGAGGCGTTCTTCACACCGGGGTCGTCGTCCTTCACCGAGTTCCTGGCCGCACACCGTCCCGGACTCCTGCCCACCACGCCCCGGCTGCCCGGCGGCGTGCGGACGGCGCCCGACAGCTTCCCGCACGGCACCACCGTGCTCGCCCTGACCTACGGCGACGGCGTGCTGATCGCCGGCGACCGCCGGGCCACCATGGGCAACCTCATCGCCCAGCGCGACCTGGAGAAGGTGCACCCCGCCGACGACTACACGGCCGTCGCCTTCGCCGGCACCGTCGGACTCGCCGTCGACATGGTCCGCCTGTACCAGGTCGAGCTGACGCACTTCGAGAAGATAGAGGGCACCCCGATGACCCTCGCGGGCAAGGCGACCCGGCTCGCGGCCATGATCCGGCAGAACCTGGCCCAGGCCATGCAGGGCCTCGCCGTCGTCCCACTGCTCGCCGGGTACGACCTCACCGCACCCGACGGCGGCCGCGGCCGCATCTTCGGCTTCGACCCGGCCGGCGGTCTCTATGAGAAGCACGACTTCTACGCCGAGGGCTCCGGCTCGCCGTACGCCCGGGGCGCCCTGAAGAAGCTGTACCGCCCGGGGCTGACCCGCCGCGAGGCCGTGCTCGCCGCCCTCCAGGCACTGTACGACGCGGCGGACGACGACTCGGCCACCGGCGGACCCGACCTGAACCGCCGTATCTTCCCCGTCGTTTCGGTGATCACCGCGGACGGCTTCGCACGGCTTCCGGAGGAGGAGACCGAGGAGCTGAGCCGGGAGATGATCCTGCGCCGCGAGGACCGCCCGGACGGCCCGCACGCCGCGCCCTGACCCCGCCCGACCCCTTTGGCCCGCATTCTCGAACAATTCGAGATCGGTCTTTTCGGAGAGCACGCCGAAGCGCGGGTGACGGAGAAATCCTCATATGATTGTCGGCCGCGCCGGTGGCGAAAATCTGGGTTCCTCCTTTGTTGCGCACCCGGGCGGCGCGATAGGTCATCCGGGCGGCTTCGCACGAGAACGGCGGCGCCGGGCTTGCGGACCATCCCGGAGTGTCCGATGCTCGACCCGTCGCCGTTCAACGAAGTGGATGGGGAATTCGGCAGATATTCAAGGACGATCGTCGTGCGGAGTGGGAAAATGCGAAGGACGCGCTGGAAGCGTTTTGCCGCCGTCCTGGCCCCGAGCATTGCCGGCGCGGCCGTCCTGACCGTGAGCGTGGCTCAAGGCGCCCTCGCGGCATCGTTCTTCATCTCCGGTGAGACCTTCAAGATCGCCGCGGACTCCCTGACCGGCAGGGGCATGAGCGTCTACGGCATGGTGGACGTGACCCGCAAGGGCAGACTCGTGCCGGTCGCCGTCACCGGGGTGAGGACCGCGAAGATCGACGGGCTGTGCCTGTCGGTCCGCTTCCCGATCCCCGTACTGGGCACCTACACCCTGAGACTGACCGGCGACCACGAACGTCCCGCCACGGCACGGGACATGTTCTTCGACATCAGCCTGCTCAACGCCGGCGAGGCGAACCTGAAGAACCTGGACATCGGCGTCGCAGCCGGATCGCTCACGTCGGGAGAAGTGTCCCCCGGCGACCGGGACTCGAAATTCTTCGACCCGAACAGCGTCGCGATGCAGAGTACGACCACCACCATGCGCAACCTCCGTGTCAACAGCGTCGCGGCTTCCCTGGGCTCTCTCGACCTGCCCGGATCGCGCCTGTCGTTCACATCGGGCGCCCACGAATGCTTCTGACCCGCCGGCGTGCCCGAAGAGTGGTGAGCCCTCTGAGATGAAAAACCCGACCATGCCGGCCGAGTGGCGTGACGCCCTCTCCCGCGCGAGACACGGATGTCGCATGTGGCGCGACACCCGACCCTTCTGGGCAGGCCTGATCACTCTGTCAGCGGGTCTGCCGATCATCTATTTCCCCTACGCACACCTGAGTTGGGGCAGCGTCACCCTGGCACTCTCCAGCACTGCCGGTGCCGCGTCGCTGGTCATCGGCGTCCTTCTCGTCGTGCTCGGCCTCCTGCTGTGGTTCCAGCAGAACGCGCGCCTCTTCGCGGGAATCGCCGCGATCCTGATGTCCCTGATCGCCTTGCCGCTCGCCAACTTCGGTGGCCTTCTGCTCGGTACGCTCCCCGGCCTGATCGGCGGCTCTCTCGCCTGCGCCTGGATGGCACCCGAGGACACCTCGGCGCCACCGGCGGACGGCGGACCACGTGCCCAGTGACCGCTCCGGCGTCCCGCCGTGCGACGGTACGCCGGTCGCGATCGGCATGCGCACGGCACGCGTCCCGAGCGCGCGCACCCCATGTCCCGGAATTCCCGGACCGGTTGGGCAGCTGTTGCTGCTGGGCTCACTGCCTCTCGCTCTCCTGGCGATGGCGGCCGAGCCACCGGGAACGGGACCGGCCCCCGGCCACCATCCCTCGCGCCACCGCACGCGACCGCACGAGCGGGACCAGGTGCTCGCCGAGGACTCCTGGACCCTCACATCGCGACGGCTCGTGCTGCACGGCACCCGGTTCGCGGGTGTGGTCACCGTCAGGACCCCGGCGGGAACCGAGCGCCTGCTCAAGTTCACCGTCCGCTCCTTCGAAGCCGCCGACCTCGACCTGACGGTCCGAAGGCGTCTCGCCACCTGGCACCTGAAGGCCGGCGCCGGCACCGTCGCCACCGCCGGGAGCCCGGCGACGCTGTACGCGGAAAAGCTGGTCGGCACGGGCTTCGGACCGGGCCACGGAACGGCCGCGCCCCGCGGACGAGTCGTGATCAGCCCGAGCTCCGTGCCGCACTGGCTCTCTCCTCGGCTTCCGGCCGCGGGGAACGTCCGCCGTCGAGCGGTCGTCATCGAAGGGGCGGCCCTCTACCGGATCCGCCTGACCGGCGGAACTCTGAAACTGCCCAGGCCCCACCTCACGACGACGTAGCCGCCGGCAGACGAGCGCGCTGCCGAGGGAACGTTCTGGCCCGGCCCCTCCTCCTGGCATGCCGAAGCGGGTCCTCAGGAGGCCCGCCGGAGGCGAGAGGTGTTCGCGATGACATCACGTACCGGCTCGATGACGGCAGCCGTCGGCAGGCCGCTCCCGAACGCCGAAGGAGCGAGGCACAGTTGGCCCGAGGTGCGCGGCATCCGGCTGCACGTCGCCGAGTACGGGACCGGGGCGCCGGTCCTGCTGCTGCACGGCTTTCCGCAGCACTGGTTCGCCTGGCACCGGGTCGCCGAGCTGTCCGCCGCGGGCCGTCGGCTGATCTGCCCGGATCTGCGGGGCTTCGGCTGGTCGGAGCAGACCCGACGCGGCTACGACATCGACGGCCTGTCCGACGACATGCTCGCGCTGCTGGACGTACTCGGGCTCCACCGTGTGGATCTCGTCGGGCACGACTGGGGCGCCCAGATCGGCTTCCGGATGTGTCTGCGGGCCCCGGAGCGCTTCCGTGGGTACCTGGCGCTCAACATGGCGCACCCGTGGCCGCGGCAGCGGGCCGTCCTGCCGAACCTGTGGCGGCAGTGGTACACCGCCTTCGTCGAGTATCCCGTGATCGGCCGGGCCGTGCTGCGCCACTGGCCGGCGTTCTGCCGCTGCCTGCTGCGTCACCAGGTCGCCGACCGTTCGGTCTGGCAGCCCGGCGAGCTCGCGGAGTTCAGCGCCGCGGCGCAGGTCAGCGCGCATGCCGGACAGGCCATGTTCTGGCAGTACGTGGTGCGCGAGATCCCGGCGCTGCTGCGCGGCGTGCGGCGCGGGCAGCGGCTGACCGTCCCGACGGTGCTGCTGGGCGGCGAGCGGGACAACGTGATACCGCCGTCCATGCTGGCCGGGGGCGAGAGCCACGCGGACGATCTGACCGTACGGATCGTGCCGGGCGCCGGCCACTTCCTGCCCCGGGAGAGTCCCCACGCGGTCGCCGGGGCGATGAGGGAGCTGTTCGCGACGGGGCGTTGAACGGCTAAGGACGCAAGGCCGCCCGCAGTGCGACCTTCCCGATGAAGGCCCGGCTGCGGCGGGCCCCGAGTGCGTACGCCCACTGAACCGGCCGCAGGGCGGCGGGACGCGCCGCGCCGAGCATGGCGAAGCGTGTGCCGTCGCCCTCCGGCACGGCGGCCATACCCCCCACCACGAGCCGCGACTGCATGAGACACCAGCCGGGCGCGAGCCGTACCTCGAAGGCGCTGCGGCAGCCCAGCGGGCCCACCGCCAGGGCGCGCTTGCGATCGGCGTCGCCGGGCGGCACGCGGAACTCGCGCAACACCGGCACCAGATGGGGCAGCTCGCCCGCAAGATCCGAGGCGACCGCCCACACCTTGTCGTACGGCAGCTCCAGGAGCTGCTCCTCGTACATCGTGGTGTGCAGGCCCGCGGCCAGCAGCCGTAGCCGGGTGACGGCATCAACGGTCATTGCTGCCATGCCTTCCGGAACGCCGAACGGGCGCGGTGCAGCCGGGACTTGACCGTGCCGGGCGCGATGTCCAGCATCTCGGCCGCACGTCGTTCATCAAGCTCCTCAAGCTCGCGCAGGACGAGCACGGCACGATGATGTACGGGCATCCGCGCGAGCACGTCCCGTACCTGTGCCGACAGTTCGCCGTCACCGACGACGAGGCCGCTCAGGCGGGCGACTTCGTCGGGATCGACGGCCCGCTCGACGGCGGTTCGCCGCGCCACCCGCACCGCCTCGCGCACGGTGACGGTGCGCACCCATCCGTAGAACGCCTGTGGATCGCGCAGCCCCCGCATCCCGACGAAGACCGCGGTCAACGCCTCCTGGACGGCATCCTCACCATCCGACAGAGCGATCGGCCGGCACAGCCGGGTCACATACGGCGTCACCACGGTCAGCACCTCGTCCATCGCCAGTACATCGCCCGCCCGCGCCGCCCGCACCAGTGGGGCCACGGCATCCCACGGCGGCCGGGGTTCTCCTGCTGAGCCGTCCATCACCGCGGACACTACAGCCCGCGGGTCGCCCCTTCTCAGGCGCCGTGAGGCGTGACGCCACCCATAGGAGCCAGATCACATCCTATCCGGCGTCGTACCAGCAGAGTGCTCTGAACAGGCTTTAAAGCTGATATATGCATAAATATCGGTCATTCCTCCGATCTGGGGTAGTACGTCACATCATTGCGTCCCGCCTCGACCACCGCTAACCATGTTTCTCGTCGCCGGGAGCCAGGCGGCGGCCGGGCGGATCCCCGCCGGGCCCGACCGCTCCCGTGCGCGGTTCGGGGCGCCCGCCCCGTCCCACGCGCAGCCGTCAGCAGCGGCCGCCACCCCACGATGTCCCCCACCGGAGGGTTGCTCTCGCATGACCACGACCGCTCGTACCCGCATCGCCCGCCTGCGCACTCTCGCCCTCACCGGCATCACCACGACCGGCGCCGCGGCCGCCGCCCTGACCCTGATGCCGACGACCGCGCA